>NZ_VPCH01000005.1:0-99332 GCF_013418285.1 Acinetobacter sp. YH12152 | reverse complement strand
TTCGTATATTTGGCAATATCAAAAGCAGAGAGAAATTCACCTTTCCGCTTCAAATGCCTAAACCCTAAATCATTGACATAATTCCAGACGAAGTTCACTTCTGATGCTAGTTGGTCTAACACCTTGCAATGTTTGTCTTTTATACGTAATTTAAGGGTTTTCATGTACTTATATTAACAATCAAAACTCAAGGAAAATAGTCCTTAGTTAAATCAAACGACACTTCATGTCGTGTCGCTTATATCTCTGACCTGAAGGACAGAGTTTTACGCTCCATTTGATAAAACAGCTGTGCCATCACGGCATTCTGTCTTGAAACAAAATTTTTCCGCTCATTAATCTGTAAACTGGCCTGCTCTCGTATAGCATCATATTCTGCTGTTGTGAGTTTTCGCTGATTCTTCCAGTGCGCATCAAGTACATAACCTGTTCCATAATGTACATTCAACAATGGAAATTCATGAAAATATTTTGCCGTCGCACGTTTTTCTTTGGCTGTTAAAATATTCAGATGAATCCATTCACTGCCAAGATGAATCGATGGATCACGCTTCATACCTTCAGCAATCCATTTTTTGGCTAGTGAAATATTGCCGATCAACTCATAAGCTGTGCCTAAATTCACTGCCGTCTTCGGTAAACCTGGATGCTCATTTTCAATTGCACGTAAAACCTTAATGGCTAAATCGTAACGGCCTGCGTAGATCTGATGTACGGCATAATCATTTTCTGCCTGATAGTCTATTGGGCTAGGATGCCTTGAGACAAAGTTCTTCAATTTTTCGTCATGATGTTCTTCGTGTTGATTTTCTTTTTCTGAATCAGATGTATAAAAATCTTCTACATAGGTATTTAAACATGCCCAACTTGGCATAGTGATGAGTAATATGCTGCTCAATAGCATGATTTTTTTTATTATATTGTGTGTATAGACTGGACTATCCAATGTCATTTTCAAGCTTAGTTTTATCATCTAGTTATAATTCTGTGTGTTATTGGGTATTTTTAAATAATGACCATTCAAACATAAAAAAGCCACCCGAAGGTGGCTTTTTTCATTCAGCGAACTGAATTATTCATCATCTTTTTTTGCTTCGTCAGTAGGAGGTAAGTCCTTGACCGCTTCCGCAATTAGACCAAACATATAGTTGCCATAAGCATTTGTTTTGTCGTAATGGAAACGCAAACGTGGCGTAATACGTGTTTTGATACGACGGCTCAGTTCATGACGCAAGAAACCAGATGCTTTATTCAAGACATCTAAAGTTTCTTTATTTGCGGCTTCACTTTGCTCATCGCCTAGCTCACGACCCATTACAGTCACATAAACTTCGGCATATCCTAAGTCTGGGCTCACCTTCACGGCAGAGATGGTCACAAGACCACCTAAGCGTGGATCTTTCAGCTCCTGACGGATCAGTTCTGACAACTCACGTTGTACTGTATCCGCCATACGCTTCAGACGTTGACTACCCGCCATTAAAGACTCCGTTTAATCAATTGAACATCGTACACTTCAATCTTATCTTGTGCTTTGATGTCTTTATAGCCTTTCACCGCAAGACCACATTCCATACCGGCACGAACTTCTTCAACCACATCTTTGTAGCGACGAAGAGATTCAAGCTCACCTTGGAATACCACCACGTCATCACGTAATACGCGAATCGGTTTATTACGGTGTAATGTACCTTCAAGTACCATACAACCTGCAGCAGCACCGAATTTACTTGAGTGGAACACTTCACGTACTTCAGCAACACCAAGAATTGTTTCACGGTGTTCAGGCGCTAATTTACCGCTCATCGCATCTTTCACATCATCAATTAATTGATAGATGATCGAGTAGTAACGAATGTCGATACCATCAGCATCAGCTTTTTGACGTGCAGTATTATCAGCACGTACGTTAAAGCCGAGAAGAACCGCTTCTGATGATTCAGCAAGTGTTACGTCAGACTCAGTGATCGCACCAACACCTGAACCAATAATACGTACTTTCACTTCATCAGTTGCAAGTTCAGCAAGTGCAACGTGTAATGCTTCCAAAGTACCACGTACGTCTGTTTTCAATACCACGTTGACAATAGGCACATCTTTCTTGCCCATAGACGCCATGATATTTTCAAGACGCATCGCAGATTGACGCTCAAGACGTTTTTGACGTTCACGATCCATACGCGCATCAGCAACTTCACGTGCTTTTTTCTCGTCATTTACAACAAGAACTTCATCACCCGCCATTGGCGCTTCTGGTAGACCCAAGATTTCCACAGGAATCGAAGGACCAGCAGATTTAATACGTTGACCATTTTCATCTGTCATTGCACGTACACGACCGTATGACGAACCTGCAAGAACAAGGTCACCCACTTTCAATGTACCGTTTTGAACAAGAATCGATGTTACCGCACCACGTCCTTTGTCTACACGTGCTTCAATTACAACACCTTGTGCCGCACCCTCTTCAGATGCTTTAAGCTCAAGAAGTTCGGCTTGAATTGAGATCAAGTCAAGAAGTTCGTCGATACCTGCACCGCTGTGCGCAGAAACCATTGCCACTGGAACGTCACCGCCCCATTGCTCAGGTACGATTTCTTTCGTCGTCAACTCATTCAATACGCGATCTGGATCAGCAGACTCTTTATCCATTTTGTTGATAGCAACAATAATTGGCGTACCTGCTGCACGTGCATGGTCAATCGCTTCAGCAGTTTGTGGCATAACACCATCATCTGCTGCAACAACCAACACTACGATATCTGTAGATTTCGCACCACGTGAACGCATTGCAGTAAATGCTGCGTGTCCCGGTGTATCTAAGAAAGTAATAATACCTTTTTCAGTTTTCACATGGTATGCACCGATGTGCTGTGTGATACCACCTGCTTCACCTGCAGCCACTTTAGAGCGACGAATACGATCAAGAAGTGATGTTTTACCATGGTCAACGTGACCCATAATTGTCACAACTGGCGGACGAGTGGTTTGGACACCACGCGCTTCTTCAGCTGCTTCAAGTAAGTTATCTTCTGCTTGTGTATCCGAAACAAGTACTGGATTGTGACCCATTTCTTCAACAACAAGTACTGCGATTTCTTGATCAATCGCTTGGTTTTGAGTAACCAATTCGCCCATTTTCATGAGTGATTTGATAACTTCGCGAACTTTAACCGCCATTTTCGCAGCCAAGTCAGCAACAACAATTGTTTCACCAATTTCAACATCATAAACTTGTTTTTTAACTGGTTTTTCAAAGCCATGCTTGTTCGCTTGACTTGTTTTTAAACCACGTTTATGTGAGTTATCACGGAAAGATTGCTCTTCACCACGACGACCACCTTTTTTAGGTGAACGTGAATTGTTGGTATTGGTACCACGTTTAATTTCACGGTCTTCTTTCGCAAATGAATCTTCATATGCCTGACCTACAAGGCCGGCAGCAAGCGGAGAATCATCTACAACACGAATGGTCGCAGTAGTGTCTTCGTTAGAATACTTAGACGCCATTTGACGCATTTGCTCAAGCGTACGTTGTTGCGCTTCTTCAGCGGCTTTACGACGCGCCGCTTCTTCTACAGCTTTCAATTGTGCTGCTTGAACTTCACGTGCTTTTTTCTGTTCTAGAGTTTCAACAGGTTTTGTAATTGGCTTGTTGTTTGACTTACGTTTTACAACAACCGCAGCTTTCGGTGTTTCTTGCTTCGCATGTTCTTGCTTCGCAGCAGCACGCATTGCTTCTAAAGCTTGTTTCGCTTTAGATACTGGTTGTTGCTTCGGTTCTTCCGCTTTCGCTTCAACCTTAGGTTCCTGTTTACGTGCTTGTTGGTCAGCTTGTGCTTTCGCTAATGCTTCAGCTTTAATTTGCTCAGGATCCGGTTTAACAAATGTATGTTTCTTACGAACTTCTACATTAATCGTTTTTGCCTTGCCCGATGTACTCGCCACTTTAGCAGTACTGGTAGTTTTACGTTTCAACGTGATTTGTCCTGCATTGCCCGCATCCTGACCATGAACTTTTTTCAAATGGTTAACGAGGGCATTTTGTTGTTCAGTGGAGATAATATCTTCAGGTTTAGTTTGTGTTAAACCTGCATCACGAACCTGTTCCAGCAGCTTCTCAACTGGACGACCCACGCTGAGAGCTAACTCCTTAATCGACTTGTCCGTCATATATTACCTCCTAGTTAAACCATGATTCGCGCGCTTTCATAATAAGTTGACCTGCTTTTTCAGCACCTAAACCTTCAATATCAGAGATATCGTCAGTGGCTTGATCTGCAAGATCATCTACAGTTACCACACCGCGAGCGGCAAGCGCATACGCGATTTCTTTAGTCACGCCTTCCATTGCAGCAAGCTCTTCGCTTGGCTCTTGGATGTTCTCTTGTTGTTTCAATGCATCAGCCAATGCAACTTCTTTTGCACGACCTTGTAGCATTTCAACAGTTTCAGCATCAAGTTCGATCTCATCGAATGTTTCCGCAGGAACATACGCGATTTCTTCTAATGATGTGAAGCCCATTTCAACCAACGCCATCGCTAAGTCTTCATCAATATCTAGACGTGTAACAAACATATCTAAATATTGTTGCGCTTCGTTTTGTTGACGTGCGTGATATTCTTCTTCAAGCATCATATTGAGCTTGTAACCAGTCAATTCAGATGCTAAACGTACGTTTTGACCTTGAGAGCCAATTGCACGCGCTAACTGATCACTCGTTGCAAAAATAATATCTGCAGTACGTTCTTCTTCATCAATCACGATACCTGATACATCAGCAGGCTCTAAAGCACTTGCAATGTACTGTGCCGCGTCATCCGACCAAACGACTACATCAATACGCTCACCATTTAACTCTGACTGAACCGCTTGGATACGTGTACCACGCATACCAATACATGCACCTACAGGATCAATACGGTGATCGTTTGTTTTCACAGCGATTTTAGCACGAACGCCAGGTTGGCGTGCAGCTGCCTTAATCTCAATGATTTCTTCAGCAATTTCAGGAATTTCTTTCTTCATCAATGCGATGAGCATTTCTGGTTTAGAACGAGAAAGTAATAACTGAGCACCACGGCCTTCACGGTTCACATTAAACAAAATCGCGTTTACACGTTGTTTAGGACGTAGAATTTCTTTAGCGATCATTTCTTCACGCGCAAGATATGCTTCTGCATTGTCACCTAAGTCAATGATAAAGCCATCTTTGGTTTGTTTTTTCACTTCACCGTAGATGAGTTCACCAACTTTAGACTCGTAAGCATCTGCAATTAATGCACGTTCTGCTTCACGAATTTTTTGAACAATCACTTGTTTCGCAATTTGTGCCGCAATACGACCGAAATCAATCGATTCAACTTCAAGTTCACGAATATCACCAATTGCCCATTTTGCAGGATCTACATCAGAGATCGCATCTTGGCATGCTGGCATTTCGTGATCTTCGTCGGCAACCACTTCCCATTGACGGAAAGTACGGTAATCACCAGTACGACGGTCGATTTCTACACGTAGACGAGCTTCTTCCGAGTGAGTTCCCTCGTAGAATTTCTTCTTAGTCGCTGCAACTAAAGCTTGTTCAAGCGCTTCAAAAATTGCATCACGACTTACACCTTTTTCGTTACTAACCGTTTCTACTACGGTAAGAATTTCACGAGCCATAAGTCACCTATTCGTTCAGATTCTTATTTATTAAATTAATCTTGGAAAACCAGATTTGCTTTATCAATATTGTGGCTGTCAATATCCAACACTTGTTGCTTTTCAACTTCAACCTGAATCATTTCGCTTTCAAGGTCTACGCTTACAAGTTTGGCTTGGAATTTACGACGATTATCCACAGCACTGATCAAACGCAAAGCGACTTGCTGACCAATGTATGCCGTCATTTGTTCCAATTTAAAGAACTGACGATCCCAACCTGGAGATGACACTTCCAATGCATATTCGCCTGAAATTGGATCATGTACATCCAACATCGCACCCACTTGCTGAGTGACACGAACACAGTCCTGCACGCCGATACCACGGCCTTGCTCAACTTCGCCATCTTCATTGATGACAGGTTCTGCATTTTCATCAACTTCACGGTCGATATAAATACGTAACAGTGAACGCTTACCTTGAGGTTGGAAATCAATCCCCCAAAGTTCTACATCACATGCTTGCACCGCTGGGGCAATTAAGTCCTGAAGTGCTTGAGTTTTATTTGATAGCTTCATTTACTCTCGTCAAATTTGTGCGATTCGATGGTCGAAATGACCACTACAGACCAATGCAAAACTATAGTAGTAGTGAAACATGACGGTTTGACCAAAATACTGTCGACACTACACGATAGCCAATAAAAAAGGGCGTAAATCGCCCCATTATTACACAGAAAACCATAGTCCACTGTGCAAAAAGGCCCACCTAGTTGTGAGCCTCTTTTAGAAACTTGGTAGCGGGAGCTGGATTTGAACCAACGACCTTCGGGTTATGAGCCCGACGAGCTACCAGACTGCTCCATCCCGCATCAACATGCAAAAATTATATACAATTTCTTGGCCATTTTCAATCTAAAACAACCTGAAGAATTGCCCTACTGAGTTGCATCTCAGAGGAATGGTAGCGGGAGCTGGATTTGAACCAACGACCTTCGGGTTATGAGCCCGACGAGCTACCAGACTGCTCCATCCCGCATCAACATCACAATGACTTTCAGATAAACTGCTTATATAGATTGTGTGCTATATAAGATTGGTAGCGGGGGCTGGATTTGAACCAACGACCTTCGGGTTATGAGCCCGACGAGCTACCAGACTGCTCCACCCCGCATCAATATGCAAATAGTTCTCTCAGCTTTAAAAGCTGTCCATTTAAAAGTTTGCATCTTAAAAATAGAATTGATTGGTAGCGGGAGCTGGATTTGAACCAACGACCTTCGGGTTATGAGCCCGACGAGCTACCAGACTGCTCCATCCCGCATCAACAGAGTTTAGCTGCATACACCAACTTATGTTCTGGATTATAAGTTGGTGCGGAAGGGGGGACTTGAACCCCCACGCCCGAAAGCACTACCACCTCAAGGTAGCGTGTCTACCAATTCCACCACCACCGCAGCTGTGACGCATTCTAGTCGCAACACGTCAAAAAAGAAAGCGCTAAATAAATTATTCAGAGCTTTTTGGTGCAGTTGGCGAAGTTTCAGCCGATTTTGCTGGCGCAGTCGGTACTGAAGAAATCGCATTTAAGCTATATGCATCTGTCGTTTGTTTCTTTGCAAACACCGCAAGTGTCAAGCTCGTAACAAAGAACAAAGCCGTTAAAATCGCAGTCAAACGGGTCATAAAGTTGCCCGAACCAGATGCACCAAAGACAGTTGCAGCACCGCCGCCACCAAAAGATGCACCCGCATCTGCGCCTTTACCATGCTGAACTAAAATCAGCACGATCATTAAAATCGCTAAGATAATATGTACCACCAGCACAAACGTATGCATGCTGAACTCCTAATTATTTTATATTTGCAAATGCTTGAGCAATTTTATAAAACGACTCTGCATTTAATGATGCACCACCGACCAGCGCACCATTGATATCTGGACAGGCTGCCAACTCTACTGCATTTTCAGGTTTTACACTACCACCATAAAGAATTGCAGTATGAAGTCCCATTGGGGTGATTTGGCTTAAACCTTCACGAATTTTAGCATGCATCGCTTGTGCATCTTCAGGTGACGCTGTTTTCCCTGTGCCAATGGCCCAAATTGGCTCATAAGCCACCACAATTTGTTTCCACTGCTCTGCTTGTACGACAGCAGCAATATCACATATTTGTTGTAACACAACCTGTTCTGCTTGGCCGCTTTCACGTTGTTCTAAGCTTTCACCCACGCAATAAATCACAGTCAAACCCGCGTTTAATGCATTTTTTACTTTTTCATTAATGATATGCGGTTGATCAGCAAAAATTTCACGGCGTTCTGAATGACCAATCAGTACAAATTCAACACCATAATCTTTTAATAGCTCAGCACTGAGCTCACCCGTATATGCACCTGTACCTGCGACGCGAGAAACATCTTGTGCAACAGTCATAATATGACGGCTAGCCTGTGCTAATTCATTTTGCACCGTGGTCAGAGCAATAGCTGTTGGTGCAACCCCAATATGGCATGCCGCTTCAGCAATATTTTGTTCATCTAATAATTGCTTAAAATTCTTAAGAAGTGCGCCAGCATCGGCTTGCAATGGGTTCATTTTCCAGTTACCCACTACCCAAGGCGTAATCGTCGAACCCGACATATTTATCCCACATGACAAAGATGAAATCGGGCACATTCTACACGTAATTCATAATTTTGAAGATAAATTTCAACACATTTGCGTGTTCGAATGACTCTAGTCATTCCAAGATCTTCTCTTTTCTGTAAAAAAATTAAGCAGATTTAAGGACTGGTTCATGCTTTTTACCAATTCTTAGCTAGTGACAACACTTTAAGATATGGTATTTTTGTGCAACAAAAGTATAATTTTGCTATACCAATTATAAACAGACTGAAGCATAGGCAAGTAAAAGCATGACAGCAGTTCAAGGTTCTTCAAGATTTACGGGGTTTATTCGTCGCTTAGTTGACGAAGGGCATCTGTCTGCCGAAAAAATGCAAACAGCGCTGCAAAATTCAAAAAAGGCTCATCAAGATATCGTGCCGCATTTGATTCAGGAATATCAACTTTCGGCACGCCTGATCGCAGAAACCATCTCGATAGAGTTCGGTGAACCGGTTTTTGATATTTCGACTTATGACACCTCCTTAATTATTCGTGATGAATTTGAAGATAAATTAATTACCAAGCATCGTATTTTGCCCATTTTTAAACATGGCAATTTATTATTCGTTGCAATCAGTAATCCCACTAATATTGAAGCAGTAGATGCTATCCGATTTGGTAGTAAGCTGAATACCGAAACCATTATTGTTGAACATGACAAACTTGAAAAGTTAATTGAACAGAACTTCGCTGAAGAAAGTACTTTCGACTTTGATGATGACTTTGATCTTGATTTAGAACAGGAAACGATAGACCCAGCTGAACAAGCAGATGAAAAAGACAATGGTGATGAAGCGCCGATTGTTAAATACATCAATAAGCTGCTAGTCGATGCGATTCGTATGGGTGCATCTGACTTACATTTCGAACCCTACGAAAAGACCTATCGCGTCCGCTACCGTGTCGATGGCGTGTTAAGAACAATTACCAATCCGCCCTTGCAACTTGCGACTCGACTTGCTTCGCGTTTAAAAGTCATGTCACAAATGGACATCTCGGAAAAACGTATTCCACAAGACGGTCGTATCAAGTTAAAGCTGTCAAAGAACAAAGCTATCGACTTCCGTGTGAACTCCTTACCGACATTGTTTGGTGAAAAACTTGTTCTACGTATCCTTGATCCATCTAGTGCGATGCTAGGGATTGATGCGTTGGGTTATGAACCGGATCAAAAAGAACTGTTCATGCAGGCTTTAGAAAAACCACAAGGCATGCTACTCATTACCGGTCCAACGGGTTCCGGTAAAACCGTATCTCTATATACAGGTTTAAACATTCTTAACCGTGAAGATACCAACATTTCAACGGCCGAAGACCCTGTGGAAATTAACTTAGAAGGGATCAATCAGGTCAACGTAAATAATAAAGTCGGCCTCACATTCTCTGCAGCCTTAAAATCATTCTTACGTCAAGACCCTGATATTGTGATGGTCGGTGAGATTCGAGATTTAGAAACGGCTGAAATTGCCATTAAAGCGGCTCAAACAGGTCACATGGTGATGTCTACACTGCATACCAATAGTGCACCTGAAACACTGACACGCTTACGCAATATGGGCGTGCCTTCATTTAACATCGCGACATCCGTGAACCTTGTCATTGCGCAGCGACTTGCACGTCGCCTATGTTCACAATGTAAAGAAACAGTAGACGTACCAAAACAAAGTCTATTGGAGCTTGGTTTTACCGAAGATGATTTAAATACACCAGAATTCCAAATATACCAGCCTGTGGGTTGTGCCGAATGCCGTGAAGGCTATAAAGGTCGTGTGGGTATTTACGAAGTCATGAAAGTGACACCTGAAATTTCAAGAATTATTATGGAAGATGGCAATGCCTTACAAATTGCCGAAGCTTCAAATCAAGCAGGTTTTAACAATTTACGCCGTTCAGGCTTAATTAAGGTCATGCAGGGGGTGACTTCACTTCAAGAAGTCAATCGTGTGACCAGTGAGTAAGTGAATTAGTATTTAAAAATAAGGATAAATTCATGGCTGTAAAAAAAGCGCAGATGATGCCAACCTTCAGTTATGAAGGCGTGGATCGCAAAGGGGCGAAAATCAAAGGGGAAATGCCTTCGCGTAATATGGCTTTAGCCAAAGTCACTTTACGTAAGCAAGGCATCACCATTAAAACCATTCGAGAAAAACGCAAAAATATTCTCGAAGGCTTGATGAAAAAGAAAGTATCCACTTTGGATATCACGGTATTCACGCGCCAACTTGCAACCATGATGAAAGCCGGTGTACCGCTCGTTCAGGGTTTTGAAATCGTGGCGGAAGGCCTAGAAAACCCAGCCATGCGTGAAGTGGTCTTGGGGATCAAAGGTGAAGTTGAAGGCGGTAATACCTTTGCTGGTGCGCTGCGCAAATATCCGCAGTATTTCGATAACCTATTTTGCTCCTTGGTTGAATCAGGTGAACAGTCGGGTGCACTTGAAACCATGCTAGACCGTGTTGCCATTTACAAAGAAAAAAGTGAATTGCTTAAGCAAAAAATCAAAAAAGCCATGAAATACCCAGCAGCGGTCATCGTTGTCGCTGTTATTGTGACGATTATTTTGATGGTAAAAGTGGTTCCCGTATTCCAAGACTTGTTTTCATCATTTGGTGCAGACTTACCTGCCTTTACCAAAATGGTGGTCAACATGTCGGAATGGATGCAAAAATATTGGTTCTTCCTCATCATTGGAATTGGAGCTGTGATTGCTGGTTTCATGGAAGCGAAAAAACGTAGCAAGGCTTTCCGTGACTTCTTGGACAAAGCTGCACTGAAAGCACCGATTTTTGGTGATTTGGTTTATAAAGCAATTATTGCCCGCTACAGCCGTACCTTGGCAACCACATTTGCAGCCGGTGTACCCTTAATTGATGCGCTTGAATCAACTGCAGGTGCAACCAACAACGTGGTATATGAAACAGCTGTGTTAAAAATTCGTGAAGATGTGGCGACCGGCCAGCAATTGCAATTCGCCATGCGTGTCACCGATAAATTTCCCTCTATGGCGGTTCAAATGGTGGCTATTGGTGAAGAATCAGGTGCTTTAGATGCCATGCTAGATAAAGTGGCAACGCATTATGAAAACGAAGTTGATAATGCCGTAGATGGCTTAACCTCGATGATGGAACCCTTAATTATGGCGGTACTGGGTGTCCTCGTTGGTGGTCTTGTGATTGCAATGTATCTTCCAATCTTCCAAATGGGTTCTGTGGTTTAATGCAAGAATTAATAACATATTTAATCAATACCCCAATTGCGATGTATTTCGCAGTTGGGATTTTTAGTCTTTGTATTGGTAGTTTTTTGAATGTGGTGATTTACCGCACACCAAAGATGATGGAACAAGAATGGCGCACAGATTGCCAACTGTTTTTACATCCAGACCAACCGATTATTGATGAAACAAAGATCACACTAAGTACCCCTGCTTCAACCTGCCCAAAATGCAAAACGCCCATTCGTTGGTATCAAAACATTCCGGTCATCAGTTGGATTGTGTTACGCGGAAAATGTGGAAGTTGCCAAAACCCGATCAGTAGCCGTTATCCACTGATCGAGCTACTCACCATGATCTGCGCGCTGATTGTTGTTGCTGTTTTTGGCCCAACCATCCAAATGCTGTTTGGTCTGGTGCTGACTTATGTATTGATTGCATTAACATTTATTGATTTTGACACCCAACTTTTACCTGACCGTTATACCCTTCCTTTAGCTGCACTCGGGCTTGGCGTGAATAGCTATGCCATTTATACCTCTGCAACCTCAGCCATTTGGGGATATATCATCGGCTTCTTATGCCTATGGATCGTTTACTATTTATTTAAAATTATCACTGGCAAAGAAGGTATGGGCTATGGTGACTTTAAGCTTTTAGCTGCCTTGGGTGCATGGATGGGCCCTTTCCTGCTTCCACTGATTGTATTACTCTCTTCACTGGTAGGTGCAATCATTGGCATTATTTTGCTCAAGGTTCGTAAAGAAAACCAACCTTTTGCATTTGGTCCCTATATTGCCATCGCCGGATGGATCGCCTTTTTATGGGGTGATCAAATTATGAAAATTTATTTGGGTCAGTAAGGTCGTTGTATGACATTTGTCTTGGGTTTAACAGGTGGTATTGGTAGCGGTAAATCTGCTGCAAGCAATTGGTTTGGACTCCAAGGCATTCAAGTTGTCGATGCTGATATCGTTGCACGGGAAGTTGTTGAACCGGGGCAATCCACACTGAATCAAATTCAACAACAATTTGGTGATTGGGTTTTACTGGAAAATGGTGAGTTAAATCGGCGTGCATTACGCGAGCATATCTTTAAAGATCCTACAGCACGTCAAGCACTTGAAGCCATTACCCATCCAGCAATACGCCAGTCCATTATCCAACAATTAAACGAAGCCACCAGCCCCTATGTCATCTTGGTTTCGCCGTTATTATTTGAAACCAATCAACATGAATTGGCCAATCACACCTTGCTGATTGATGCCACAGAACAATTGCAAATTCAGCGTGCATCACAGCGTGATGGTCAAAATATCGAGCAAATCCAAAAAATTATTCAAGTTCAAATGTCACGTCAGAAAAAGCAAAAAATTGCAGATGATATCGTGCTGAATGATGGTCATTTAGATCATCTTTATGCGCAGCTTCGGCCGTTACATCTCAAGTACTTAGCGCACGCTGAAAAAAGCTAAATAAAAAAGCAGTCTTACTCAGACTGCTTTTTTTGTTGTTCGAGTTGCTGCTCTAGACTGTCCTTTCGCCCCAACCATTTCCACGGTTGAATCGCTCCAATCCCCATCCCGACCAATCCGCACAAGATTGCAAAACTTAAAGGTTCATTTAGTAGCGGCACCGCTAAAATCGCAGCAATAAAAGGTGCCAAAGTTACGATGCTTCCGGCTTTAAATGCACCTAAGCGTTTTATTGCCTCTACATACGTTAAAGTCGCAATAATCACCACAAAAATACCGTGAAAGATGACTTGCCCAATGAGCTGCAGCGGCTCAGGATCGGACCAATGTTTAGGGAAAAATATTAGATAAATTGGCACAAATACCACGGCAGACCAAATCGCAACCCCTGCCATGGCATGCCAAGCAGAGAGTTTCCATTGCTTAAGCAATACCGTAAATATTCCCCACCAAATGGCACTGATAAAAAACAGCAAATCACCTAAACCAAACGCTACACCGGTTTCCACATACATCAAATAACTCATTAAGCTAATGGCAGAGACCATAATCACCACACTGATCCAGGTATGCTTATCGAGTGGCTGTTTGAAGATCAGGAATGCGGCTATGGCCGTACATAAGGGAATACAACCATTGAGGAAGATTGCCGCATGGGCCGCAGGAGCATAATGAAATGCGCTATAGGCCGTTAAGCAATAGGTCACCCCACCGAGCATAGCGAGGATAAAAGGCTCTTTCTTCCATAAAAAAGCCGTATCTTTTTTATAAATCAAAATTGGCATTAAGATGCAAAATGCCAAAGCAAACCGAAGTGCCGTGATATCCCAAGCACTGATTCCCCAATTGGCGCTTAAACGCGCCGTTAAGGTGAATCCCCCCCAAATACACATGGTAATGAAAACATATAAATAACCTTGCTTTTGGGGAGACATCATCACTGCTATTTCAATTCATTATTACGTTGACGACATGCTTCATACAATGCCATACCTGTTGCGACACTGACATTTAAGCTTTGCAAATTGCCGGCCATTGGAATGTACACAGTTTGATCACATTGCGCCTGCGTAATGGGACGTAAACCTGTATCTTCAGCGCCCATCACCACACATACACCCGTACCTGTGAAGTCAAAGTTTTGAATCGGCAACGCTTTTTCATCTAGCATAGTGCCGACCACACGTACATTAAAGTCTTCTTTGATTTGAGCCAAGGTACGTGCCAAGTTCGTCACCTGAATAAACTTCACTTTTTCAGCACCACCTGCAGCCACTTTACGGGCTGTTGGGGTAAGCGTCGCTGAACGATCACGCGGTGCAATCACCGCTTCAACACCCATGGCTGCCGCTGTACGAATGCATGCACCAAGGTTATGTGGATCTGTAATATGATCTAATGCCAATAGCAACGCATTTGGATTGGCTTGTAATAAAGCCTCTAAATCTTTTTCGTTCAAGACTGGATGTGGGCGTACAGCCGCAACCACACCTTGATGGAACGGTTGTCCCGCAAGTTTTTCCAAACTATCACGACTAGCTTTTTGAATGCTGACACCAAACGGTTCTGCAAGCTCAAAAATACGTTTTAAACGCTGATCATCACGTCCCTTTAACGCAAATAAAGTTAAAACGCGTTCTGGCTCAAGTTCCAGTAATGACTCCACTGAATGAACGCCATAATAATATTCCGGTTTCGCCATGAACGACCTCTAAATTGCAAACTTCGATAAACTTTTGAACAGGGTATGATATCCCTAGAGCACAGCATAGGCTGCCAAAAAGAAAAATCCTGCAAAGCAAGCTTTACAGGATTTATGCTATGACACATAGTTTAACCGATTTAAGGTTAAAAAACTGTGCCTAAATTGATTGAATCATTAGCCTTCTAAGTGGCACACATAGTCCAAGACTTCATCTGTTTCAATTTTAAAACGGCTATTACCTGGCACGTAGAACGATTGGCCCGCACGGAATAATTCGCTTTCTTCGCTATCTGCAATTTGAACACGACATTCGCCTGAAATAATTTCCATACGTTCAGGTACATGAGTTTCAAAAGTCAGCGCTTGTTCAGTTGGAAGCAACACACCCAGTGTTTTCTTTGTTCCATCTTCAAATTGCACAGTATGGCTGATGCATAGACCGCCAAAATAAACATTTGATTTTTTGATTACCGATACATGATCAAACTGTGCTGACATGCGTTTTCTCCAGATAAAGCATATTTATAATATTTTGATCGATGTAGTTTAATTGTGCTGCAAAAACTAATCAATCTGTGTTGAAAACTGTGCGATAGATAATTACAAAAATCTGAGTACTGGATGTGCCCCTATTTCATCCCACCACCTCAACATTTAGAGTCTAAAACAAGCTGTGCTGTTGTACAAAATACTTTTTTGTTTCATCCACTAAAGTCCTAGTTAGGGTTAATTGAAACGCTGCAAACTCATTTCAAAAAAATAGCAGCGTGATGAATCATATTGGTGGATTTGAGTGACCAAATCATGACGTTTTATGGCAATAACACGCTAGATTAAATACAAGAATACATACACAAACGTGTTTTGTGAGGACTTGGCAGGACATTTGATGGTTTCAGCTCACGTTATGCAAGATCACCTACTCTTTACATCACAACACTGCATGGATACAGCGGATAAGAAACTAATTTCTTGTTAAACTGAAATTTAAGATAGAATTATGAGGTTTTTCGTCATCTTAAAATAAAACTTGTCTTGTGACCAAAACAAAACTTAATTATCTTTAACTAGAACTTTTCGCAGCTCGGATGCGTTTATGCTGACACATTTAACTCTGATCAATTTTGCATTAGCCGACCATTTAGCCATCGACATTGAACAAGGCTTTAATGTCCTGACGGGTGAAACGGGTGCAGGTAAATCTTTACTTCTAGACGCATTATCAGCTTGCTTAGGTGAACGTACAGACACCAACTACGTGCGCTATGGATCAGACAAAGCCGATGTGACAGCGACCTTTAGCTATCAAGAGCACAGCCCTGAAGCGCTTTGGCTCAAAGAACACGAACTAGATGATGAGTCTGGCGAAATCCATTTACGTCGCGTGATTTTTGCAACAGGTCGCAGCAAGGCATGGATAAATGGACGTCCGAGCAGCTTGTCCGAGTTAAAAGAAATTGGCCGCTTATTGGTACAACTTTATAGCCAACACAGCCAACAACAACTCTTAGAACCACCCTATCCAAAGCATTGGTTGGATCGTTATTATAATTTTTATCAGCCTGCTCAAGCCGTGCGTGATGCTTATAGCAAATGGCAAAAGGACATTCGTCAGCACCAAGCTGCACTCGACGCCCAAGCCACACGTAAGCAACGGATAGAAACGCTTGAACTTCAATTGGAAGAACTTGAAGACCTTGTGCAAACGGACTACAAAGAAATCGAGCAAGAATTTGACCGTCTCAGTCATCATGAACATATCATGCAAGATTGTAGCTATGGTCTAAATGCTCTCGATGACGCCGAGCAAAATATCAATCAAGAAATGGGCGCGATCATTCGTCGGATTGAATCGCATGCAGGACGTAGTGAACAACTTTCTGAAATTTATACGTCGCTACTGAACGCTCAAAGTGAAATTGAAGATGCCACCGCAAATTTACGTCAGTTTATTGATCGTCAAAGTTTCGATCCTGAACGTATGGACGAATTAAACACTAAACTCGAAGTTTTTCATCGCTTAGCGCGTAAATATCGTACTCAGCCTGAAGATTTAAAAAATGATTATGATGCGTGGCAACTTGAGCTTGAGCAATTACATCAACTTGAAGATCCTGAAACCCTAGCTGAACAAGTTGAGGTTTCTCATCAAGACTTCATTTCCAAAGCCGAGCACTTGGATCAAATACGCCGAGATGCTGCTACGCCATTGGCTAAACAATTAACTGAACAAGTCAAACAACTGGCTCTGCCTGAAGCGCATTTTGAATTTAAATTTGAACCGCTTGAACATGTTTCGAGTGAAGGTTTAAGCTTTATTCAGCTGTTATTCACAGCCAACAAAGGGATTCCTGCTCAGCCTCTAGCACGCGTGGCATCGGGGGGTGAATTGTCACGTATTGCCTTAGTCATGCAAGTGATGAATGCTGAAAAAACCGAATCCGAAGTGTTAGTCTTTGATGAAATTGATGTCGGGATCAGTGGCGGAACGGCAGAAATTGTCGGGCGTTTGTTGGCTGATTTGGCGCAGCATGTTCAAATTTTATGTATCACGCATCAAGCCCAAGTCGCTGCCCAATCTGACCAACATCTTTTAGTGAAAAAACGCCAAACGGATCCTGCAAGCAGTACCATTATCGAATTAGAAGAAGATGATCGGATTCAAGAGCTGGCTCGAATGACCGGTGGTGTGGAGATTAGTCAAACGACCTTACAACACGCAAAACAGTTGCGACAATTAAAATTTCAACATAGTTAATTTTTGATGCTTTCAAAAAAGCCTGTGGATTAAAAACAACACAGGCTTTTTTCTTAAACACACTATTTGACAATCCCCTGATACACAAAGGCTTTCGAGCCCAAGGTATAGCGTAAATATTTTTGCTGCGGCTGATGTTGTTGATTGAGCAACATTACATCCACGTGTTTCGGACTGATTTTCAGATATTCATTCCCGCTACGACGATCGGTTTCATAATGGCAGTCATAATCTACCGAAATTTGATCTAGTTTCTTTTGCTTAGGTTGAAATACATAAGATTTAAGTAACTGTTTTGGCCCAACTTCAACGGCTCTTAGATGATGTAATCCACTGCAATTATCACCTTTATAATAACTCTTCACCAAATATACGGTTTTATTTTGGATGTTGATCGGCAAAATTTGATTGATATAGCCTGAGTCAAATTGATCTAAATGTTGCGTTTTTCCCGTTGCATATTGCACATAGCTGCTCCACTCCCCCATGGTGCCTCCGCCAGACACATCAAAACTATAAAATTTTAGTTTTTTATCCGGAGAATATTGCACATGAACAAAACCTTGCTTTTCCAGTTGCGTAAATCCGTAGTGAAAACTGCTGGGATCTGCCGCAATGACATCCACAATTTCACGTTCTATCGCTGCATTGACCTCATAAAAATTTAAGTTTTTATATTTTTTAATCACCTGAGATTCATGTTTTTGTAAGTCAGCGCTTCCTGCAAAGCCTGAAATAGGTAGGCTTGCACAGAGTGCCATCCCTATTATTTTTGAAAAATGTGTCATTGTTTTACCCTCAGTTTATCCTGCTATTTTAAGCAATCTCAGTCATCAATCACGTATATCTTCTCCTCGCTTTTGTACTACTGTTGTTCAAATTACCAATCATCGCTTCACGATTCACAATTCACCACATTGCAGACCTGCCTGCACGATGAAGATTTTGATCATGTCCCTCACTAGTCGAGCATGACAAATATTGAATTTGCAGAAAAACTCATTGTTGAAAACTTGTGAGTCTAGTATGTTGATAAATACAACGTTATTCGAATGCAATTCACCCCAAGAATCAAACTTACCCCAATAAGGAGAAGCCATTAGGTGACTAAACAATACCTCACACACCGCTGCCTGATTGCTCCACCCGAAATGAACGATGAATTCTTTGCCAATACGGTGATTTATTTGGCGCGACATGATGAAGATGGCGCTCAAGGCATCATTATTAATCGTCCTTCAGGTTTACAGATCAAAGAACTCTTGAATGATTTGGAAATTGAGGCAGATAATGTGCATCCTCATGAAGTGTTGCAAGGTGGACCTTTGCGCCCAGAGGCAGGTTTTGTTCTTCATACCGGTCAACCGACATGGCATTCATCTATTGCTGTGGGTGAAAATGTCTGTATTACCACGTCTAAAGATATTTTAGATGCGATTGCACACAATGAAGGTGTGGGGCGTTATCAAGTGGCTCTAGGCTATGCCAGTTGGGGTAAAAGCCAATTAGAAGAAGAAATTGCTCGGGGTGATTGGCTCATTTGTGACTCAGACATGGATTTAATATTTAACTTACCTTATGACGACCGCTGGGACGCTGCCTATAAAAAAATGGGCGTAGACCGCATGTGGTTATCATCTGAGATTGGACATGCCTGATTTACCACAATATCAAATGATTATGGCCTTTGACTTTGGCACACAAAAAACAGGAATGGCTGTTGGACAAGCCCTGATTGAAAGTGCAAATCCCCTACCACTCTTTCCCATGAAAGATGGCATTCCCAATTGGGATAATCTACTCAAGATTGTGAAACAGTATCAGCCGGATTTGTTTATCGTGGGTCTACCGCTCAATATGGATGATAGCGAATCTGAACTCTCCACACGTGCGCGTAAATTTGCACGACGCCTTCGCCACCAAACCAATATTGAAACTTTGATGGTCGATGAACGCTTAACGACACGTGAAGCGCGTGATGAATTAGATCATTATCAAGCCCAAGGCCGTGCGAAGAATCTTTCTGCCGACAGCCTTGCTGCAGCATTGTTTATTGAAAGTTGGTATCGAAATCCAGTTGGACTAAAACCTTAAGCACTTTCAACAAACAGGCAAATAAAAAAGCATCCGAAAAAGGATGCTTTTTTATGCGCAAGATTGATCACTCAATGCTGTGCAAATGAAATGATTGGGGATAACTTAGTTTTTATCCACAATATGAATCGTGGTTGTTCGACCTGCAACAAAAGCCAACTGATCATGCGGCACTTCATCCAGTACAATTTTCACTGGTACACGCTGTGCCAAACGGACCCAACTAAAGGTTGGATTGACATTAGCCAGTAAACCATCAGTCGATGTACGTTCACGGTCTTCAATCCCTGTTGCAACGCCTTGTACATGCCCCTTATAAACTTCAGAACTTCCCATCAGTTGGATTGTTGCAGGTGCGCCAACATAGATTTTATCTAGTTTGGTTTCTTCAAAATATCCCACAACATACAATTGTTGACGGTCAATTAAGGCCGCTACGGCTTGGCCAACTTTGACGTAATTCCCTGCTTTGAGTTCAAAGTTAGACAATGTTCCATCAGTCGGTGCAACCACTTCCGAACGTTTTAAATTCAATTCTGCCAAATGCAAACTGCTATTCGCCGCTTCAATCAGGGCTTTTTGCTGCACCACACTGGCTTTGGCTTGCTCAATCGCGGCCTGAGTTTGTTCATGCTCTGCATGTGATTGATCACGTACTGCAAACATTTGATCTTGTTCTTGTTTTGAAATCGCACCGTCCATCAAACTTGCATAACGATTTGCATTTTTATCTGCAAGATTAATATTGGCTTGTGACTTCACTAGATTGGCTTTAGCTTCAGCAAGCTGCGCTTCAGCCCCTGCCAGTCCTGCTTTGGCTTTCGCCAAGTCAGATTTGGCTTGCTCAACATCCAAAGCTTGACGTGCCACATCTATACGAAACAGCACTTGGCCTTTTTTCACTTGTTGGTTGTCTTGAACTAAAACGTCTGTGACCAAACCTGAAACATCCGATGACACTTGAATCACGTCACCACGTACCCGTCCATCACGCGTCCATGGTTCCGAATTGTAATAGTCCCAAATATGTTTCAGCGCAAGTAATGCGCCACATAGCACGATTATCAACAATACAGGCCGAACATATTTTCGGACATTCAAATTGGTCATACGATTACCTCAATCATTTCATTTTTTAGGGGCTTAGAACTGGCAGAAAATAAAGATTTCATGCACCAGCCAAAGCAACATCACAAATACACCCAAATAAAAAATATTGAGCATCGGCACCCAATCTGGCGCCATCCATCGGTCAAGCAAACGCATGATGACCCGCAATAACAGATAGGCCAATACCGCTTGAATCAATAGAATGGGCACATAGACGCCATATACATTTAGCTCACCCATGTTGTGCCTCGACCTGTAAATTATCTGGTGTTTGCTGTGTTAGGACATGACACAAACTGCTTTGAATATTGTTCAGCGAATACTGAATTCGATACATAACATCATCGTTTTCCACACCCTGAACAGCCTGATTCAATCGTTGAATTCGCTCTACAATTTGCTGTTTCAAGCTCATATACACATTCTTTTGCCCTTGTTCCATGGCCCGAAAATAGTCATCTAAATCTTGTTGTAACTCTTCGAGTTCGCTGACCAGTGCATCATTCGGATCGAGTTTATTCATGAGTTCTTGCAAGCGGGTTAAATCAATCACAGCACTGGCTTCCACCAAAGCCCACTCGATCTGTTGTTTTAAATTCCCTGATTGCACCATTTTGCTGTTTAGGATGCCGATTCGGTCCAACATACTGCGTAAATGCACCCGAAACGGTAAGCCATACGGCAGATATAATGCCTGACGCAGTGCTTTGTAATGCTGTGAAAGTATGCGTTGGGCCGTCATATCCGGTGACATCGCACGCACTAAATGAATAATAAACACCGAAATAATGGGTCCCAAAACCGTCCCAATCGATGCATCGAAGAAAAACACCTGATCAAGGCTAAAGCGGTTTTGAAAATTCAGCCCCATGATGGTGCCCATCAAAAGCGGCAAGCTGATCCCGACCAAAGGCGGATGTAAAAATAGCATCAGACAGAACATCACAAACGGTGCTAACACCACGATCAACTGCCAAAAAGCGGTCACATGCGGGAAAATGCCATTGGCGTAGATGAACACCATGAAAGCCGCATACATATTGGCGCGAATAAACATTTTCAATGCAGGAACAGGGTTATCCATTGCAGTTAAAATACAAGCACTGATTGCAGCCATTTCGGCCATCATAAATCCAGCTTTCCAACCACTAACGATCCAAAAACCCGTAGAAATTAAAATAATCAAACATGCGGACACCCCGCCACGAATGGCAACACCTGCATCTCGATGCAAAGTCGGATAATGACTATTGCACAAGGCGGTCAGTGTGGCAGGTAAAGTGGAGTCGCCTTGCTGTACCCGCTGCCAAAGCAAGCGAATCGCACGAATATTCTGAATAAAATGCCGAATATCCATTTTTAGACTACCTAAAATCACCTGTTGTGATGGCAATGCCTGTGCATGAATGTGTTGAAAATCTTGCTCAAACTGTTCAGGCAATTGATTAAGTTCACTTTCCTCAATCTGATGTTGATCTAATAAAAACGCGGCAATATGTTCATGGGCTTGCTTGAGTGCCGTCCGATAATGTGTGTCCAGACCATCTAATTGTTTCATCCGTTCAGACATGGCCACCAAGTTACTGACCAACAAACTCAACTGATGCAAGATTTCCTGCAATGGACGTGTCATGCCTTTTAAGGTGGATTTTTCATAAGACAAATGCACCGCCATGACATGTATATCCGCGATATCTCGTGTAATATTGCCAAGATTTTTAGAATAATTTTCTAGCTCAGCAGGCTCTAATAAAATCTGATCAAAAATTTCTTTGGTATCGGCAAAGGTTTTGCTCACGCGTGTTTCGACTGCAGGGCCAATATGCATTGGAAATAATGTCGTGGTCACGATGGCACTACAGACCACACCCACCGTAATTTCGAGAAAACGCCCCAAAGCCATATCGAAAATCGAAGCGGTATCAATAAAATACACCACGTTAAAACAGATAATGACCGTGGTATAACCCGCCAACATGGAAACATAACTACGAGGCGTACGGTCTAGCAGTGACAAATACAGGCAAAACCCAACCCAAACCGCCAAAAACACTGTAAACAGTACTGGCATATGGATGAGATGTGGCAGTGCCACCACCGACACGGCCGCCCCTAAGAACGTCCCTAATACACGATACAAACTTTTTGAAGACGTCATGCCTGAATATGGATTCGCGATTACGAAAACGGTGCCAATCGCCCAAATCGGATAAGCCAAATTCAGTACAAAGGCCACATACAATGCCAACATGCCCGCGATGAACGTTTTGGTCGCAAAAATCCAGTCCATTTTATTGGGCCGAAAAGCGAGTATTTGTTTCGTCAGCAGCATGATTGATCTCGTCGGTTTGCTTCTTTTTAGTGAAAACGGCCTCGTATCGAATGCTTAAACATTCGACAGCACAACCTGTATCACGGCACAGGAATGACTAGAAATTTCAATAAGTAAAGAAGCGATTCAAATCGTGTTTCAAACCATTTGAATACAAAAAGTAATGTGCAACATTGCCTGCGCATCGAACATATGGGCAATATTTATTCAATATAGGATATTTTCATAGCAATTTTGCTAAAAAAACAAAATAAAGTCAATAAAAATATCTTATTTTGATAATTCAACTATATTTTAAATGAGTATTTCAGGTTTTTACTATGCTTTTATCAGGATGACCCAAGAAACCCTGTGATATTTCAGATTTGTTTCATTTCCATTGTAGAAAAGCGCAACATCAGGCCGAGCAATTTGTTATAAAGTAACTTAACGATTCATTTTTTATTGTGACCAAGCAGGTTCTTATGGCGCTTTCCAGTTTTGGTAAAATTCTCACCGTACTCGACTTATTTTCAGTTGCTCGTCCCATCATCAATGTCGACATTATTAGTGAAGAATTAGGCTTATCTAAACCAACGAGCTATCGCTATTTAAAAGAACTGGTTTCTGCTGAATTATTGCAGCGCCTCAGTGGGACTTCTGGCGATTACACACTGGGTTCAAAAATTGCTGTGCTTGATTTTATTTCTCGCACCACCGATCCATTGGTGCAAATTAGCATCCCCTTCATGAAAGAAATTGTGGAACGCACAGAGTCTTGCTGCTTATTGACGCATCTAAATATCGACTCTTGCATTGATGTACATCATGAACTTTATGAAGACTATGCCGCATTGGCTTATGGTCGAGGTAGCCCGCGTCCAATGTATAAAGGCTCATCGTCTAAAGTAATTTTGTCTCAGTTACCTAAGCAACGGATTTTAGATTATTACCACCGTTTTGCGGACGAGTTATCTCAAGTTGGTTTTGCGCATAATGAAGAAGAATTTATGCAGCAAATGAAAAAGATTAAAAAGCAGGGTTATTATTTTTCCAATGGTGAAGTTGACCCGAATATGTCGAGCCTATCGATTCCGATTAAATTTTCCAGTAAAGAACCCCCACTTGCTTTGACCCTATTGGCGTCTAAAAATCGTTTTGAATTTATGAACTTTCAAAAAGTCGTAGAAATGATGCAAGACTGTACAGCGCGTATTGAGAAAAAATACAGCAGTATGATGGAAGAATCGGACGCCATTTAAATCTGATCAGTTTGCGCACAACTGATGCGATGTTGTAAAGATGATATTTAATTAATCTGATAAATTCATATTATTAATTGAATTTATTAATTATAAATTCCAGAAAGATTATCATAATATGATTATTGTTCTTTAGCAGTCATCTCAACCATGTGTTCCATGATTTCAGTTGATTGTCGCTATACTCTTCCTCAGAGAAAGAAAAAAGCTCATCTAGATATGGGCTTTTTTTATGGCTGTTGGTCATAGAAATAACGAAAGGTTAAATTCACCCTCGGCTCGGTCACTTTCATCGACTTCATTAGGGCATGTTTCCAATACCGTTGGGTTTTCCCACGCATCACGATCAACTGTCCACTTTGCAGTAAAAGCTGTACTTTCTCTTGAGTGCTTTTATGTTTAAAGCAAAACTTTCGGCTTGCCCCAAAACTCAAGGATGCAATCACCACCTGCTGTGTGGGTGAAAGCAAAGATGGCTCATCATCACTATGCCACCCCACCGCTTGCGTACCATTTTCGTATAAATTGGCCAAACAGGAATTAAACGTCTGCCCCACCCGTTGCTCAATATGTTGTTTTAAGCGCAGTAAAGCTGGATTCCAGATCAATGCCTGCTTTTGCATGCCTGAATAGTGATACTCATAATGAGCATCTCCATACCAAACCACTTTTCGCTCCGTTTGATAATACTGTCCATGCAAAATGACTTCATCATGCTGCCAAGCCAACTGCGTGAGGAAATAGCGTAAATATTTTTCACTGTCTTCAGCATTGAAGATCAGTCCATAATCTTCAACTTCACCATCATAGGGCAGCAGGTTTGCATGCGGTTCAGGTGCAAATAATTCAAAATTCATCGGTTCAACTCAACACTGTTTGGCGCAGCACCGTGATGCGGATGTCGTGAGCACATTTAAAAATATCTTAGCTGAAAAACGCTCGTCACAAATCAAAACATTGTCATCGCTTGTCGCATTGAATTTTCAGTCTTAGACTAAAGCTCATATTCACAATAAAAATAATTGCTTATGAATCTGTGGCAACTTTTCCAAAAACTACGCCCATTCGTACAGCCATACCGCTGGCTGGTGGTCGTGACGCTGATCTTGACCTTAATTGGCTCACTTACGGCACAGGTAAATGCCCTGACACTCAAATATGCCGTAGACAGCATCAATCAGCTTTTGCAACAAGGTCTCGGTCTAGCCAATGGTTGGCATATATTAATCACCATCAGCGTGGTCTTACTGGGAAAAGAAGTCATCAATGCCATCGTGCAATTTGGACAAAAATCGTTTGGTGAAAAGTTACGTATTTTAATTTCTCAGGATTTGTCCCAAGGCATTATTGAAAAATTTATCACCTATCGATTGGCATTCTTCGATCAACAAGACAACCAAGCAGGTAAGCTCCAAACTCGAATTGATCGGGGTGTCAGCTCGCTCACACGATTGGTTCAAATCTTTTTTATTGATATTTTACCATTATTTACCAGTGCCATTATTGCACTGGGCTTAATGTATTATGCCAATGTTTGGGTTGGTGTGGTGGCCACAATTATCGTGCCGATTTATTTTTGGCTGACCTTCAAACAATCACAAAAACTGGCAGGCAAACGCCGTGCCCTACGCGATAATTTTGAAAAGAAAAATCAGGGTATTCTGAGTATTATCAATTCGATAACGGTCATTAAATCTTTTAACAAAGAAGCCGTCGAATCGAAAAAACAATTAAATCTGCAAAAGTCGCTGACTGAAAACCAAATGCAGACACGGCAAACCAGTTATATCTTTGACGGACTCAAAACCTTTATCGAACAGGTCGGTGTGGTACTGATCATCATTCTGACAGCCTATTTTGTTTTGGATGGGCAAATGAGTATCGGGATGATTATGTATCACGTGTTGTTATTTAATAACGTCTCTGCCCCTATTCGCTCGCTGCATCGTATCTATGATGAAATTAACTCTGCGATGATTTATTCGGAAAGCTTCTTTAATATCTTAGAAGCGGATCATGAAATTGAAACCAGTGGCACTGCCCAACCTACGATTCAAGGTCAATTTGAATTGAGCAATGTCGACTTTAGCTATCCCAATGGTTTTCAGGCATTGCACCGCATCAACATGACCATCCAACCGAATAAAATCACCGCATTGGTTGGTTTATCTGGCGCTGGTAAATCGACATTAATTAGCTTATTAGATAAGTTTTATCATCCTCAAGCGGGCAATATCAAACTCGATGGCATCGACCTAGAACAAATTGATACGCAGTATTTACGTGAAAATATTGGTTTGGTTTTACAAAAAAATCATATTTTCCCAGGTTCAATTTTTGAAAATATTCGCTATGGCAAAAGTACAGCCACAGAGCAAGAAGTCTTTGATGCAGCACGAAAAGCCTCGATCCATGATCAGATCTTAAAACTTCCACATGCCTATGAAGCCGATGCCCTACTGCTTTCGGGTGGACAACAACAGCGCATTGCCTTAGCACGCATGTTCCTGAAAAATCCACCGATTATTTTCTTGGACGAACCGACGGCTAGTTTAGACGCGATCGCTGCTGAACAAATTAAAAATAGTCTGGATCAAATTAAACAAGGGCGTACCGTCATCATGATTTCACATAGTTTGTCGCAAATTATCGATGCCGATTACACCTATGTGATGAAAGACGGACAAATCGTAGAACACGGGGAGCATCATGATTTGTACCATCAAGAAGGTGCCTATAAGCAAATCTTCGATGCGATGGCGAAAAGTTTAAATATTGACAAAATTGCCCGGACTTTTGAGGAAGACGAAGAAACACATAGTTAATTTTAGACCGAAAAAAGCCCATCGTTTGATGGGCTTCGTTCATATTTGTTTTATTCAATTAACGCTGAACTTTTTGCTCAATTTCTTCAACACTGGTGTGACGGACATCTAGACCTTTCACCATATAAATCACCTGTTCAGAGATATTTCGAGCATGGTCACCAATACGTTCAAGTGAACGCAGCACCCAAAGTACATTCATCACCCGAGTAATATGGCGTGGATCTTCTATCATATACGTCATGAGGGTACGGGTTGCCGATTGATACTCGCGGTCAATATCAGCATCGGCCAAAAGGACACGTAAAGCCTGATCTACATCCAAACGTGCAAAGGCATCGAGCGCATCATGAATCATCACGCGGACTTGGTTGCCAATATGACGTGTTTCCATATAGCCACGCGGTGAACCCCCCTCTTCACACAAGCTTTGTGCAATACGGGCAATTTTTGCCGCTTCATCACCAATCCGTTCTAAATCGGTGTTGGCTTTCGACATCGCAATCACCATGCGTAGATCAATTGCAGCAGGATGACGACGCGCCAAAATTAGGGTAAGCGCTTCATCAATTTCAGTTTCCATACGGTTCACCGTATTGTCTTGAAATTGAACATCAATCGCCATTGTTGCATCCGTATCCAATAAGGCATGAATGGCATTTGCAACCTGCTGCTCCACTAAACCACCCATGGTCATAAATTTGGTATGCACATCCTGCAACTCTTCATTGAATTGCGAAGAAATATGATGGTTTAAAACAGGATTATTAGGCAAAGCGAGTCTCCACTACAACGTGAATCGGCAGATTTTAGTGCCATATTAAAGCATATTGATTGTGAAACTTTTATGACCATGGATTATTTCTTTAGTAGGATCGATGGCTGATTTTTCTGATCGACCAACCACGCATTCATTTCCACTAAATCAGCTTCCGTTAATTTCCCAACAGAGGCTTTGAGTTGCAATACATGTATTAAATAATCGTACTTGGAATTTAAATAATCTTGACGGGCTGAAAAGGCATTACGCTGTGCCAGCAGCACATCAACCATGGTTTTCAGACCTTCCTGATACTGGGCTTGTGAGGCCAATGACACTTGCGCGGAAGAATCCATCGCGGCTTTACGTGCCTGTAATTTACTTTGATCCGTTTCGACTTGCATATAAGATTTTTTTACATCGGTTTGTGCTTTTCGAATTGCTGCATCCACCTGTGCTTGGCTTTTTTCAACATTGATCGCCGCTTGCTTAATGGATTTCTGTGTCCGTCCACCATTAAACACATTCCAGTTCATTTCAATCCCCACCTGATCAAATTGACCATCTTGCGACATGATGGATTGTGGACTTTGCTTGTTATACCCATAGGTCCCTACCGCTTCAATCTGAGGATATAAGGCGGCCTTTTCAACGCGTTTACCATCTTCCGCATAACGTTGTTGCATACGCGCTTGTAAAATACCTAGGTTCTGTCCCTGAGCCAGTTCTTCCCACGCTTGTACATTGTTTGGAATCGGTTTTTCAAACTGAAAATCTTCACGTAACACCGCCAAATTTTCTCGATATGGCCCAATCAATTGCTGTAATTGTTCCTGCGCCAAAACCAATTGAACATTGGTTGCCATGCGGTTTGCCCGTGCATTTTGATATTGTGCATTGGCTTCACTGACATCACTTTTTGCCACTAGGCCTTCTTTTAATTTGCCATTCATCATGCGCAGCTGTTCAGATAGCGCCTGTTCTTCTTGTAGGTTGGCAACCGTCAATGCTTGCTGGCGTAGAACATTAAAATAAGCTTCAGAGACATTTAAAATATGATCTTGTTTTTGAATCCGCAGATTAATTTCACTTAAATTAATCGAGGTCTTTACTTGCTTCAGCCCTTCCCATGCATCCCAACGAAAAATGGGCTGACGGGCAGTGAGCGCAATTTGTCTTGTTGTGGTGCTGTCTGGCATGATCAGCCCGGCTTGAGCGCCGCTTTGGTTGGAATTTTGATTTTTTCGGGTCACATTTCCGGAGATTGTTACCGTCGGGAGTAAGTTCCCATTGGCAATCCCCAAATTCAATTTATCCGCTTCATATTGTAGTTTATTGGCTTGCCAATTGGGGTCTTCTTGTTTTGCACGTTCATAAGCTTGCACAAGATCTAGCGCACACGCCCACTGACTCGTGAAAAGTAAACAAAGACCCACCACAACTTTTTTGTTCATTTTTTTTGTAAATTCCTAATATTCAAATACCCGAGATTGAATATTCAAGCCTAAAACTAAGCAGATACTAATCATATCCTTGCAAATTTCCGTATGATTTTTATTAATTTTTTATATCAAATGCGACAAAACCAGATAATTTAAGTCGTTTTCGGACATTACTCACAACGCTATAACAAAGAACTGTACAATAGTACACATATTGCGCGTGTTTCATCTATAGAATAGTCGACATTCCATCGGACAATACCACTTCTATAGCGCATCGAGTTCCAGTGTCAAAAATTTTTCAGCTGCCTGCAAAGTTTAGTGCAATGTTTTTATGTTTCAGTATGTTGAATGGATGCCAACAACAACCTGAACCACAACCTGCACCAGAGTTTCCCAACAATAAGACTGTTCAAAAAGAAGCAGTCGATTTGTCTTTGCTGTGCAAAAAACTTGAAAAAAATATGCTGGAAATAGACGATCAACGCACAACTTTTGCTTTAGAACAAATCAACCAAGATCTCAAAGTCTGCTTGCCGCTGTTAAAAGCGGACGAACAAAAAAAATTACTGCGCTTGTCCAATCAAATGTATCGCAACTTTTTACATGTTGAACGTACAGCTCAACAGCAAATGGCATTCGAACAATTTGCTTTTGATATGGCTCAGCATCCGACCATTCAACAAAATCATTATGAACAGCTCACCGCCCGAGATCAGTATTTACTGAAACATAAAGGCCAAGCCTATGTGGAATTGTTCGATGCAGGTGAAGGACAATTACGCTATCGCCGTAGTCCTGAATATTTAGCCAAAATTTTTGCGCCGTATATGGAAGAATCTGAGCAAGTCTTTATTGAAAAACTGGCTGAACAAAATGCACAACCTGCCTTGTTGCAACAAAGTTTAGCCATTGAGCCGCAAGAGATTGCTACACGTGCAATTTTTTGGGAAGACTATCTCAAGCAATATCCAGATAGCCCATACAAAAAAGATGCACAACAATTACTATATCAATATAGTCAGTTGTTATTTATTGGTTCGGCACATAGTCCAGTTTCCAATGACTTTTCAGACCGCCTCAGTATTCAAGCCAGTTCTTTAGAAGAAATTGAACGCTTGGCTCAATTAAAAAACTCCAAATTGGCAGATCAGGCGCGTTTATTTTTAAAATTATTAGATCAAAATACTGCTGCATCTAATCAGCGATCAGAAGCGCAGTTGTTGAATTTAATTGGTGTCCGTAATCCTGATCCGCATTATAAGAAAGACTGTTTTAGCGACGCCATCTGTGTAAATCAGTCCTCTACTTAGCAAAATCCAAATCAATTGCACACGAGCCTAGCCAAAATTCTGCACAGCAAAATTGATGAAAAATAACACTGTTTTAAAACAGCCTTCATGCTAGTATCCGCACAAAGCTTGACGGAGCGCAGGTAATTTCCTGCTGAGATCATCTAAATTTAGTTCGCTAAATTTAAGGATGAGTACCGTTGAACCTGATCAGGTTAATACCTGCGTAGGAATCAAGCCATCTAAAAACTTAAGCCCTTCTTATCTCTTGGTGTTACGCCTTTATTTTCAGGTGAATCCATCAGATAAACCGCCACGTTTTTGGTCGTGCTTGATTCGTTGATGTCATTCATAAGGATCATTGCAATGAACCAATTAACGAATCTCACCGCTTCAGATCGCGCTGCTCAACATGAACAAGATGCTAAAGATCTCACTCGTATTCTCCCTGCATCAAAGAAAGTCTATATACAAGGCTCACGTCCTGATATTCGCGTACCAATGCGTGAGATTAGCCTTACAGATACGCCTACAGGTCTGGGTGGAGAAAAAAATCTGCCCATTATGGTCTATGACACCTCTGGTGCTTATACCGACCCCAATATTCAAATTGACCTGAATCAAGGTCTACCCAATGTCCGTGAATCTTGGATTGAGTCTCGAAATGATACGGAAATACTCGATACCTTAACTTCAAAATTTGGGCAAGAACGTCTTCGAGATATTCGTACTGCAGAGATTCGTTTTGCGCATATTTCAAAACCGCGTCGTGCTCGTCGTGGACACAATGTCTCTCAAATGCACTATGCCAAACAAGGCATCATCACCCCTGAAATGGAATACATTGCGATTCGTGAAAATCAACGTCAGCGTGAAGGTGTTGATATGCGCCAACATGCCGGTCAAAATTTTGGCGCCCGTAATTTAACTGAAATCACGCCTGAATTTGTACGTCAAGAAGTGGCTGAAGGTCGTGCCATTATCCCTGCCAACATTAACCATCCTGAATGTGAACCGATGATTATTGGTCGTAACTTCTTGGTGAAAATCAATGCCAACATTGGTAACTCAGCGCTCGGCTCAAGCATTGATGAAGAAGTGGCAAAAATGACGTGGGCAACTCGTTGGGGCGCTGACACCATTATGGATTTATCGACAGGTAAAAATATCCATGAAACCCGAGAATGGATTATTCGCAACTCACCTGTACCCATTGGCACCGTACCGATTTACCAAGCTTTAGAAAAAGTTGACGGTGTCGCAGAAGACTTAACCTGGGAAATTTTCAAAGACACACTGATTGAACAAGCAGAGCAAGGTGTCGATTACTTTACGATTCACGCAGGCGTGCTGCTTCGTTATGTTCCACTCACCGCCAACCGTTTAACAGGGATTGTGTCACGTGGCGGATCCATCATGGCGCAGTGGTGCTTAGCGCATCATGAAGAAAACTTCCTGTATACGCATTTTGATGAAATCTGCGAAATCATGAAAGCCTATGATGTGTCATTCAGTTTAGGTGATGGTTTACGTCCGGGCTGTATTCAAGATGCCAACGATGAAGCCCAATTTAGTGAATTACGCACCTTAGGTGAATTGACTCACCGTGCATGGGAGCATGATGTGCAAGTCATGATTGAAGGTCCAGGCCACGTCCCAATGCACATGATCAAAGAAAATATGGATCTACAGCTAGAGGTTTGCAAAGAAGCACCTTTCTATACCCTTGGACCACTCACCACTGATATTGCGCCGGGCTATGACCACATTACCTCTGCGATTGGTGCAGCAATGATTGGTTGGTATGGCACCGCGATGCTGTGTTATGTGACCCCGAAAGAGCACCTTGGTTTACCAGATAAAAAAGACGTCAAAGACGGCATTATCACCTACAAAATTGCAGCCCATGCCGCAGACCTTGCCAAAGGTCATCCCGGTGCGCAGGCCCGTGATAATGCATTGTCGAAAGCACGCTTTGAATTCCGCTGGGAAGACCAATTTAATCTGAGCTTAGACCCTGATACAGCGCGCAGCATGCATGATGAAACCATGCCGAAAGAAGCACATAAATCGGCCCATTTTTGTTCCATGTGTGGACCTAAATTTTGCTCAATGAAAATCACACAAAATGTGAGAGATTATGCAAAAAATCAGCAAGATATGCAGCCTTCTTCAGAATCTAATCCTGAAATTGAAACAGGTTTACAGAGCATGAAAGCGGCCTATCATGAACATGGTCAAAAGTTGTACCATAAAGTGTAAAGCTTAAAAAAAATCTTTTGTATTCAACAAAATCTCGGTTAGGATGAAATGGAAGATTTCATCCTAATTAGCGCTTATGAATATTATTAAACAGGCCACATATAACAAAAAAGATTACAGCATTGAAGGGCGTGAACATCTTTATAAAGGCTTTATTCAAGTTGAAAAAGTTCTGCTTCGACACCGCTTATTCCATCAAGACAGCATGATTCCAACCATTCAGCGTGAATTGATTCATCGTCCTGAAGCAGCAGGTGTACTGATTTATAGCCATCAACAACAAAAATTTGCCTTAATTGAACAATTCCGCATTGGGGCGATTGATGATGAAACTTCGCCATGGCAACTAGAGATCATTGCCGGCGTGCTCGATGGTGATGAATCTGCTGAAAGCTGTATCCGTCGTGAAAGTTTGGAAGAATCAGGCTGTGAATTAGATGCACTACAGCATTTATTTAGTTTTTATCCCTCTGCGGGTGCCTGTGCTGAATTATTCCACCTTTATAGTGCTGAAGCTGAACTGCCCGAACATGGAGGAGTCTTTGGCATGCCTGATGAGGGAGAAAATATTCAATTGCATATCTTAAACTATGCTGATATTCCTGAATTATTAACCAATGGTCGGCTAAAAAACGCACCTGTCATTATGGCCTTGCAATGGTTACAACAACAAATACATACTACAAGGAATGTCTAAGGGGAAGGACATGACTTTAAGGGACACACCACAATACGACTGGACACTGATCCAGATCTCGGACACACATTTAATGGATCAGGAAGATCTTGAGTTTGTCCGCATGAATCCAGAGCAGAGTTTTCACGATGTGATTCAACAAATTCAGTTGAACCATCATCACATCGATACGCTTGTCCATACTGGCGATCTTGCACAAGTGCCGGTAGAGCGCACCTATGCGCGTTATCGCGAATATATGCAACAGCAGCCGTTTCCGTTTTATCAGATTCCGGGGAACCATGACGAAGCGTCTTGCTTCCCATTTCATCAACAGGAAGATCGGGCTCACTGCATCGCATTAGGCAATTGGTGTCTGATTTTACTGAACAGTGCGGTCAAAGGAAAAGTCGATGGTTGGGTATCACAACAGCAGCTAGAACAATTAGATCAGTTGCTCACAGCACACCCACAGCAACACATCATTGTGGCATGCCACCACCACCCTTTTGCCATGCAATCGCATTGGATAGATCAGCACAAATTAAAAAATGCTGAACATCTGATGGATGTGCTTTCACGCCATGACAATGTCAAAATTGTACTGTGCGGACACGTACATCAAGACTCGTCTAATCAATGGCGCAATATTCAGTTTTTATCGACACCTTCGACCAGTGTTCAGTTCAAACCACATAGTGAAAATTTTGCCTTAGATGAAGCTTTACCAGGGTATCGTGCACTCTATCTGAATGATAATGGTGAATTTAAAACGGAAGTTGTTCGGGTCAAATTGAAACAACCTCAAATTAATGTTGAAATTTCAGGTTATTAACTTTTCAATTTGATTTTTTTGCTTTACTTTATGCCTTCTAAAGGAAAAGTGATAGTTAGAATCCAAACATCAAAGACTATCAATAAGCAGAAAAAGTCTATATGATGACGACCCCCACAGAAGGAAACTCTGTGTTGGGTGGATAAAAACTTGCATATCACCATATTTTTTGCGTATAGATATATGCATATGATGAGGAATGCCCTATATGGCGAATGACAACCAAAATCAAGTCTTAGACGAACAAACTGATGTAGTAGACGAAAAGTCTACCAAACGCGTGCGCAAATCAAAGCCAAAGGCGACTGAAGGTGGTTCTACTGCAAGCTTATTTGGTATTGAACCTTATCAGCCTAAAAAGAATGAAGAATACATGTCTGAAGGGCAACTTGAGCATTTCCGCCACATCTTATTGGCGTGGAAAGCTGAGTTAATGTCAGAAGTAGACCGTACTTTGAATACCATGCAAGACGAAAATACTGCGCTTCCAGATGTGAACGACCGTGCAACGCAAGAAGAAGAATTTGCGATTGAACTTCGTACACGTGACCGTGAACGTAAACTGATCCGTAAAATTGAACAATCAATTGAAGCGATCAAAAATGATGACTACGGTTTCTGTGAAACGTGTGGTATCGAAATTGGTTTACGTCGCCTAGAAGCACGTCCAACAGCGACTTTATGTATCGACTGCAAAACACTTGCAGAGATCAAAGAGAAGCAAAATAACGGTTAATTCTGTGTTGAGTAATTCCTCTCTAGCCCTCCCTTTAGATAAGGGAGGGAAAGCTGCAGAGCATTACGTGGGTCGGTTTGCGCCATCGCCAACCGGCCCTTTGCATTTTGGCTCTTTAATTACAGCAGTTGCAAGCTACTGCGATGCCCGTGCCCATCAAGGGCAATGGGTGGTTCGTATCGAAGATACCGACATTCCACGTATATTTCCCGGCAGCGAAGAACACATCTTACGTTGTATTGATGCTTTTCAATTCGAACCAGATACCGAGATCATTTTCCAAAAAGACCGCCTCGAAATCTATGAGCAGGTCATTACACATTTGCATGCCCAAGGCTTGGTCTATGCTTGTCAATGCACCCGAAAAATGCTCGGTTCGAATCATATCTATCAAGGTACATGTCGTAATCTTGGTCTTCCCCTTCAGGATCAGGCTATTCGAATCAAAGTCGATGCACAGAACATTTGTTTTACCGACCGCTTACAAGGGACGCATTGCTCCAATCTGCAGCAAGATTTAGGTGACTTTGTCTTAAAACGCCGTGATGGCATTATCAATTATCAACTTGCTGTCGTGGTGGATGACTACCTACAAGGGATGACCCATGTCGTACGTGGGGCTGATCTTTTGGACAATACCGAACGTCAAATTTGGCTCGGACAGATTTTGGGTTATCCACACCTTGAATACATGCACTTGCCATTGGCAATGAATAATCAGGGACAAAAACTTTCAAAACAGAATATGGCTCAAGCTCTTGATTTAAGCCAAGCGGCACCTTTATTACAACAAGCATTGCAAGCCCTACACCAACCGGCAGTCGACTTAGATACGCCACGTATTATGCTGCAACAGGCGATTGCGCAGTGGAATATTCAATATATTCCCCATGGCACAGCATTGCCTCAAATCTATCAATAAACCCAAATATTGATCTAAGCCAATCACTCGATTTTCAATTGAATTATGCTTTAATAAAGTGATCAATCGACCATTGTAGAGCCTAATGTTTTTTATTTTTGGATTTGGTCCGAAAACCAAAGTCATTGAAAAGAGCCAATTTACTTGCCCTGTCTGCCGAAGCAGAACTCAGTATGAGTTAAAACAGCAACGTAATTATTTTTCTTTATTTTTTATCCCATTGATTTCCCTTTCTAAAGCCAAGGCGAGCTTGGTCAAATGTCTCCATTGTGGAACGGAGATGCCAGCCAGTGTCCTCCACCATGCATCTCCCGATCCGCAACGAGATACCAATTTAGAAGCTTGATTCTTCTTTACTTGGGTTTACTTCTTTGGTCGTCGCATCGATCTTTAAGATCAGACTCACCATAACCGCACAGATAATCAGAGAAGACCCCCCATAACTAATAAACGGTAAGGTCAAACCCTTGGTAGGAAGCATGCCCATGTTCATGCCGGCATTCACCAAAATTTGCAGCAAGAAGATAATACTAATGCCATAAGCCAAGTAGCCTGCACGTAAGTATTGATGACGTAAAGCACGATGACCAATGCGAATACAGCAGATCAACATCACAAATGACAGCGTCAATACGGTCAAAATCCCAAAGAAGCCAAATTCTTCGCCCAAAACCGCCAACATGAAGTCAGTATGAGCCTCAGGTAAATACGACATTTTTTGAATACTATGACCCAAGCCGACACCAAACCATTCACCGCGACCAAAAGCCATTAATGCATTCGACAACTGGTAGCCTGCGCCTAATGGATCATTCCATGGATTTGAGAACGACATCAAACGTTCTAAACGGTAAGGTTCAAATAAAATCAAGAACACAAAGGCCATGATGATCGCACCAAAGGCAATTGCGAACTGAATCAACGGTGCTCCTGCGAGGAAGAATACCCCTAGCATGGTTAAGGCAATCACCACCGTCGCCCCTAAATCGGGCTCTGCCATGACCAAACCGACAGTTGCAGCCATAATCACTGCCAAACGTACCAAGCCCTTGATGTTATTGCGGACTTCTTCGGCACGCCGTACCACATAGTCTGCGGTAAATATCGCCATCATGACTTTGGCGACTTCCGAAGCCTGTAAGGTGAAACCAGCAATACGAATCCAACGTTTAGAACCATTGACCTCTGTCCCGACAGCCAATACAGCAGCCAGTAAGATAATCGTGATAATCCATAAAAAGAAGGTGTTATTAAACCAAACATTCAACGGCACTTTATAGGCGATATAGGCAGCGGCGGCGGCGGCGGCAATCGAAATCCCATGTCGTGAAATATAATGGAAAGCATTTTCATGCATGCGTTCTGCATAGGGCATAGATGCAGATGCTACCATGATCGAACCAATACACAACAATGCCAAAACACAGAACACCAAAACATTGCGCACGTTGACCTCGGCAGGTAACCGAGGAAGCCAACGCTCTACAACTTCATTTATTCTATTTATGGTCGTCTGAGCCAACCCAGCCATACAACTTTCCTTATCGTTCTTTTAAACGAGTGCATTCACACAATCAACAAATTGGTGTCCACGCTCACTGTAGCCTTTAAACATATCAAAACTTGCGCACGCTGGAGACAATAAGACCACATCATTGGCTACCGCATTTTGTTGGCACAGCTCAACCGCTTGTTTCAAACTTTCAGCATGAATCAGCGTGGTTGTCCCTTCAACCGCTTTTTCAATAATTGGACGATCTTCACCAATCAACACCGCAACTTTGGCATATTTTGAAAGTGAATCACGTAGCGCAGTAAAGTCCTGCCCTTTGCCTTGACCACCTAAAATAATCGCCACTTTACCGCCTTTGGCTTCAATCGCAGCACCTAGACCATCAATCGCAGCTAAAGTCGCACCAATATTGGTACCTTTAGAGTCGTTATAATAACGAACACCATTCACTTCTTTGACAAATTCACAGCGGTGCTCTAAACCTTTAAAGGTTTTCAAAGTTTCCAACATGCCTTCTAGTGGCAAACCAATCGCTTCACCCAAAGCTAAACATGCCAAGGCGTTTGCCACATTATGAGTCCCTTGGATATACATGTCCGCACTTTTCAGTAAACGCTCACGACCACGTGCCAACCAAATTGTGCCATCAGTATCACGTAAAATACCGAACTGATTCATATCTGGTGCATTTAAGCCAAAGCTTTGCATTGGGGTGACATCTGGAACCAATGGACGTGTTAATGAGTCATCACGGTTATACACCACTTTTTTCACCGCTTGGAAAATACGATGCTTCGCAGTGTGATAGCCCATCATATCGCCATGACGGTCCAAATGGTCTTCACTCATGTTCAACACCACAGCCACTTCTGCTGCCAAGTTTGACGTGGTTTCTAATTGGAAACTTGAAAGCTCTAAAACATAAAGCTCTGGATCATCTTTGGTGAGATCCAAAGCTGGACGACCCAAGTTGCCACCCACTGCCACTTTTTTGCCTGCATCTGCTGCCATAAGACCAAATAAAGTCGTTACGGTACTTTTCGCATTCGAACCTGTAATCGCGACAATTGGCTTATCCGTCGCACGACGTAAAATTTGAATTTCTGAAACCACAGGAATGTTGGCTGCAATGGCCGCCTGAATTTGCGGTAATTTTGGATCTAGCCCCGGGCTGATAATAATTTCTTCTGCTTGGAGTAATAAATCTTGATCCAACTGACCAAAACTGGTTTGTACATCACTTGGAATTTGATCATGACCCGGTGGGACTGCTCGTGAATCGGTGACTGCAACGCGGTAGCCATGGCTATGTAAGAAATTCACTGCGGAAACACCAGAAATCCCTAATCCGGCAACAACCTTCAATCCACCACGCTGTATTAACATTTTCGCCCCATTTTTTTGGTCGGTTTTTAAATCTGACAAAATGTTAGCACTTTGCTGTTTTGAATGCTTTTTATGTTTTCACTTTCTCGCAGTTTTTTTGTGTCCGCTCGTAAAAAACCGCCCATCTCGGGCGGTTTCTTCAAGCAATTGAAGGTGAGCTTATTTCCACTTCACCGCTTGTACTTCAGCTTTTTTTGCAGATGAATTATCCGAAGCTGAACATCCACAACCGCCTGCACAGCCTGCTGCTATTTTTGGCTTTAACCATTTGGCTAGACTGTTCCAACCACGGTTTGCACAGTGCTCAGAAAAAGTTGTGAAGACTGAGTTCGATGTTTTTGGAAATACCTTCTTAAACACCACGACAGCACTCCAAATCACCAATACCGCAATAATTATTGATTCAAGCATGTCTCTCTCCTTTGTTCAGCTTTTGCCATTCAAGATTCACTATCCAAAATAGCGTGTTGCAATTTGATACGTGATGAATGCCATTAAATAAGCCAAACCAAATAAATAGATGGTCATGAAACTCACCGTCTTCAAGGAGCCAGTTTCACGTTTAACTGTCGCCAGTGTCGCCAAGCAATGTGGCGCATAAATAAACCACACCAATAATGATAAACCGGTTGCCAATGACCAACCCAATGACCCATCACTACTAATTAAATTTGCCAGGCCTTGAGACATGGCATCGTCATCTGTTGCAGACAAGGCATACACCGTACCCAATGCCGCCACAACGACTTCACGTGCCGCCATCGCTGGAATTAAGGCAATACAGATCTGCCAGTTAAAACCTAATGGTGCAAAAATCGGTTGTAATACATGCCCAAGCATACCTGCCAATGAATAATCAATATCCGGCAAGGTTGCGCCTTCTGGCGGTTGCGGGAAAGTACACAAGAACCATAACAAAATCGATAAAGCGAAAATGATGCCACCAACACGCTTCAAGAATATCTTGGCACGGTCCAGTAAACCAATCCAAACACTCTTAATATCTGGGAAACGGTAGCTTGGAAGTTCCATCAATAAGGCATGCTGTGATTTATCTTTTTGGAAGAATTTCAGCACTGTTGCCACAATTAAGGCACTCACAATCCCTGCTGCATATAATGCAAATAACACCAAGCCTTGTAAGTTAAAGACGCCCCAGACCATTTGCTCTGGAATAAATGCCGAGATCAACAAAGCATAAACCGGTAAACGTGCCGAACACGTCATCAACGGCGCAACTAAAATCGTGACCAGACGATCTCGAGGATCTTGAATACTCCGAGTTGCCATAATGCCCGGTACAGCACAGGCAAAACTCGATAGCAGAGGAATAAAAGCACGACCACTCAGTCCGGCTTTAAACATCAGCTTATCTAGCAAGAATGCTGCACGTGGTAAATAACCTGATTCTTCTAAAACCAAAATAAAGAAGAATAAAATTAAAATCTGCGGCAAGAACACCACCACACCACCTGCACCCGCAATGATCCCATCAACCACCAAGCTGTTCAGGAGTGGATGTGAAATGTGTTCACCAACCAATTCACCGAACCAACCGAAGAAGGTTTCAATACCGTCCATAAACGGCGCAGCCCATGCAAACACCGCTTGGAAGATAATAAACATCATCACCGCTAAGGTAATTAAACCAAAGACTGGATGTAGAAAAATTTTATCGAGGAAGTCTGAGCGTTTATCTTCATGATCAACAAACACCACCACGTCTTTTAAAATTTGTTCAATTTTTTCGTGGTTAGTCCCAGAAAGATTGGTATCACTTAATGACGCATCTGGTTTTCTGAAACCTTCAGCATCCAAAGCGCCCATTAAGTTTTCAATACCCGCATTACGCACAGCAACGGTTTCTACAACAGGCACACCCAAACGCTGAGACAGCTTTTGGGTATTGATTTGCATGCCACGACGACGTGCTTCATCCATCATGTTGAGGACAAGTAAAATTGGACGCCCCAAATCGATCATTTCCATGACCAAACCGAGGTGCAATTTTAAGTTTGTCGCATCAACTACACATAAAAAGACATCTTGATGCCCTTCTTCTGCAATTTTACCTTGCACGACATCACGCGTAATCGCTTCATCAGGACTCGTCGCTTCTAAGCTATATGTCCCCGGCAAATCCAAAACTCGAACAGATTTACCCGATGGCAAAGTAAATTGACCAACTTTACGCTCAACCGTTACCCCAGCATAGTTCGCAACTTTCTGACGTGTACCCGTTAAATGATTGAATAATGAAGTTTTACCACAGTTTGGATTACCAACGAGGGCAATACGTAACGCATCACTCATGCTGATGCCCCTTCCATTGCTATTTCCACTTTTTCAGCTTCTACTTTTCGCAGTGCGAAACGAGTAAACCCAACTTGAATTAAAATCGGGTCACCACCAAAAATACCTTTGGTAATCACCTGTACTTTTGTTCCGGGAACAAAACCCAAAGTCTCTAAACGGCTAGCGACTAAATCAGCCGGAGCATTGTTGCCATTCTGGTTACGATGTACCTTATGAATGACTGCGCTTTGTTTCACTTTCAAATCAGATAATCGCACGCAACTAACCCTAAAAAATTTTGAACATTATACAAACAAATGAGAATAATTAACAAATCGGATTCGATTTCAATTCTCATTTAACAATCTAGCATCGACACGACTATTTTTTTAAATTACATTGCATTAAACCATTGTGATTTCTTGGTTTAATTTCGAAAATGAGCGGCACATGTTAAATAAAAAACCACGTATTCCAACCCCAGTCCAAATTCCAGAAACACTCAGTTTTTTACACGGATATCGTGATGATTTAATAGCTCAAACCGTCAGTCCACACACTCGAAATGCATATTTATCTGATTTAATTCAATGCAGTGAGTGTCATACGCATGTCATGACTGATTGGAGCAGTGACGACATTTCAGATGTCTTACTTAGCCTGACTAAACAAGGAAAAAGCCCTCGCTCGATCGCCCGCTCACTTTCTGCACTGCGTTCATTTTTCAAGTTCTTGCGTGAACAAAAAATACGCAGTGACAATCCTGTTGCAATCCATAAAACACCCAAATTGGGTCGTGCCCTACCAAAGGATTTATCTGAAGCAGATGTTGAAGCCCTGATTAATGCCCCAGACCTCAACACCGCATTGGGTCTACGTGATCGTGCCATGCTCGAAGTGCTGTATGCCTGTGGTTTACGTGTCTCTGAGTTATTAAATTTAAGATTAGAACTGATCAATCTTAAACAAGGCTATTTACGAATTACCGGTAAAGGCAATAAAGAACGCTTAGTCCCTTTAGGACAAATGGCGGTGGAATGGATCGAGAAGTATTTAGCTGAAGCACGTCCCGTCTTATACAAAAGCGCAACCGATGCTTTATTTCTCACTCAACTCGGTGGAATGATGAGTCGCCAAAACTTTTGGTACGCGATTAAACGCTATGCGCTCATTGCAGGCATTCAAGCCGAATTATCACCACATACCTTACGCCACGCCTTTGCCACGCATTTGCTCAACCACGGTGCCGACTTACGTGTCGTGCAGATGCTGCTCGGTCACAGTGACTTGTCTACCACTCAAATTTATACCCATGTCGCGCAGGTTCGTATGCAAAAATTACATGCAGACTATCATCCGAGAGCTTAACGGCAGGAAATATCAGACCAAGAAGTTCTATCGTGGCCGATATTTTTTGCTATGCTTACTCACCTGTTTGATAAAGCTAAAAGAAAAGGGTTGTTTATGTTATTTACCCGTTCAAAATTTTTTCTCGCATCGACACTTGTTGCCAGTATGGCGTTAGTGGCTTGTTCTAATTCAAATAATGATGAAAAGAAAGACGCGACATTAACGGCAAGTACGCCTGCAACTGGTGAAGCTTCGAATTTATCTGAACGTAATGCTCAGCAGCGTTTAATTGATACTTTGCAATCCAATCTGCAAAAAGCCAATATCAATGCCAAAGTCACTGGGGTGAAAGCGACTGAAGTTCCTAATTTGTTTTGGGTGAGTTTTGAAGGCATGCCTGCAGTCTATGCTACAGCTGATGGTAAATACATTTTCCAAGGCGACGTGGTTCGTTTGGGTGAAAAACAACTCTTTAATGTAGGCGATACGCTACAAGCAGACGCCAACAAAAAACTATTTGATCAATTAAAAACCGAAGACTTACTAATCTATAAAGCCAAAGGTAAAACCAAACACGTGGTTTATGTGTTTACCGATGTCAGCTGTCCTTATTGCCATAAGTTACATGAACAAATGGATGATATTAATGCCCGTGGCATTGAAGTCCGTTACATCGCTTGGCCACGTGGTGAACAACACATGCCAATGATGGAAACTATCTGGTGTAGCAAAGACCGTCGTGCCGCATTTGATAAAGCCATTGCCGGTGAGCAAATCGAGCCAGCATCATGTAAAAACCCAGTGCGCAGCATGTATGAAATGGGTCTAAATATTGGTGTGAATGGTACGCCAGCGATCTATAACGCAGAAGGCAAACACATCGGTGCTTACATGTCGGCTTCCGAACTTGAAAGTGCGCTTAAATAACTAATTTTTATAGGCTAAATGAATGTTTTTTATGGGTGGGAATAAAGTGATTTCTACCCTAGAGTCCGAACGTTTTTTTAGCTATGATCTAAACTCACTTAAAGCAATGATGAAATAAATGGAGTGTGACGTGAAACCAGTTCGTCTGGCAATCCTCGGTCTTGGTACTGTGGGTGGTGGTGCCCTTAAACTACTAAAAGAAAATGCTGCTGAGATTAAACGTCGCACCGGTCGTGAAATTGAAATTACCCATGTGGGTACGCGTCGCCCTCGTCCTGATTTAGAACTACCTGCTTCAGTGAAGCAAAGTGCTGATTTATTAGATATCGTCCGTCAACCCGATGTAGACGTTGTGGTTGAAGTTATGGGCGGCATTCACCCTGCGTATGAAGTAATTCGTGAAGCAATCGTTCATGGCAAACAAGTGGTTACAGCCAACAAAGCTTTATTAGCTGAACACGGCAATGAATTATTTAAATTGGCCGATGATCATCACGTTCAGATTGCTTATGAAGCAGCTGTCGCAGGCGGTATCCCAATTATTAAAGTCCTCCGTGAAGGTTTGGCAGCCAATAAAATTGACTGGCTTGCAGGTATTATTAACGGTACAGGTAACTTTATCCTGACTGAAATGCGTGAAAAAGGTCGTGCCTTTGCAGACGTTCTCAAAGAAGCGCAAGAACTCGGTTATGCCGAAGCAGATCCAACTTTCGACGTCGAAGGAATCGATGCAGCGCACAAGTTAACATTGCTGGCTTCTATTGCTTTTGGTATCCCACTCCAGTTTAACAAAGTCTTCACTGAAGGCATCAGCAAAGTCACTGCGCAAGATGTCAAATATGCAGAAGACCTTGGTTTCCGTATTAAACATTTAGGTATTGCACGTCGTGCTGCAACGGGTATTGAGCTTCGTGTTCATCCAACGCTGATCCCTGAAGACCAACTGATTGCCAATGTAAATGGCGTTAAAAATGCTGTATTGGTTCAAGCCAATGCTGTTGGTCCAACGCTTTACTATGGCGCAGGCGCAGGTGCAGGCCCGACAGCATCAGCGGTGGTTGCTGACGTTGTCGATATTGTCCGTGACATCTCATATACCGAAGATGGCGCTGGTACAATTCCACAGCTTGCTTTTGAAGCACTGACCGATTTACCAATTCTTCCACGTGAAGAAATGACCACAGGATACTACATCCGTATTAATGCCGAAGATCAAACTGGCGTTCTTGCTGATGTCACTACGATTTTAAGCCGTGCAGGAATCAGCATCGATGCGATCATGCAACAGCCGCGCTTAAAAGACCTTATTCCTATCGTGATTCTGACTGATCCAGTCAAAGAATCTAAAATGGATGAAGCCCTTCAACAAATTCAAGCATTGCCTGTCATTCATGGCGAAATTGTACGAATTCGTTTAGAATCGCTTGATAATTAATCGGGTCGAGGGGAATATTTCAGTTCCTCTCGCCAAGCTCTACACACAATTGGAACATCATCATGTCTAATGCCAATCGTTATACTGGTTTAGTTGACCGCTATCGCGACCGTTTACCCGTATCTGCAACTACTCGCGCAATTTCTTTGGGCGAAGGTAATACGCCACTGATTAAGCTTGAGAACATTCCACGCATTATTGGCAAAAATGTTGAAATTTATGTGAAGTACGAGGGCTTAAACCCGACTGGTTCATTTAAAGACCGTGGTATGACCATGGCCGTAACAAAAGCAGTGGAAGCAGGCTCAAAAGCGATTATTTGTGCCTCTACAGGTAATACATCTGCTGCCGCAGCGGCGTATGCTGCACGTGCGGGTATTAAAGCATTCGTGTTAATCCCAGAAGGCAAAATTGCCATGGGTAAAATGGCACAAGCGATGATGTATGGCGCGGTAACGATGCAAATCCACGGTAACTTCGATGACGGTATGCGTCTTGTAAAAGAAGTTGCGGATCAAGCACCAGTTACGATTGTAAACTCAATCAACCCATACCGTCTGCAAGGTCAAAAAACCATTGCTTACGAAATCGTGGATGAGTTAGGTCGTGCACCAGACTACCACTGCCTACCTGTAGGTAATGCGGGTAACATCACAGCACATTGGATGGGTTATACCGAAGCTGTGGCGAATCAGCCTAAAGAAGAATTTGTACAAGTAGTTTATGATCCTGAAACTGATCAATTCACAGGTCCAAAACCTGCGGGTCTACCAACAATGGTGGGTTACCAAGCTGCTGGCGCGGCACCATTCCTACGCGGCGCACCTGTAGAAAACCCTGAAACTGTAGCAACTGCGATCCGTATTGGTAATCCACAAAGCTGGAACCATGCTAAAGCCGTAGTCCGCGACTCAGAAGGTTGGTTTGACGAACTGCAAGATGCTGAAATCTTAGAAGCACAGCGTCTACTATCTATGTACGAAGGTGTATTCGTAGAACCTGCTTCTGCAGCTTCTATCGGTGGCGCGATTCGTGACATCAAAGCAGGTAAAATTGCTGAAGGTTCTGTGATCGTATGTACTGTAACAGGTAACGGTTTAAAAGATCCTGACACTGCCATCAAGCAATGCCAAGATGCCGTAATGTTGTCGATTGATGCAACTATGGATCAAGTTCGTGATTCAATTCTGTCAAATATGTAATTTATATGCTGACTGAATAAAAAAAGCCCTGCTCTTGCAGGGCTTTTTTTATATCTTGCATTCACTTCAGCATTTAAACGTTGAGTAAATCTAAATACTGAAAGAATGAAAAATCTGAAATCTTGTTAAATACGTTTTGGTAACTGGCTCGCCCAGTTCATTAAACGAGTCGCATCATTGGTTCGTGCCACTGAAGAATCCGCACCCAATAACACCACCACCGCTGGACGGTTATTCAGTGTGGTATGCATCACAACACAGCGCCCTGCTTCATTAATAAATCCTGTTTTTGAAATATTAATATTCCAACCACCATTACGCACTAAAGCATTAGTATTGTTTGATTTCAACACGCGGTAGCCCAAATTAAAGTCATAACTTGGTGTGGTTGAAAATTGACGAATCAAACCATACTGCGAAGCGGTATTCACCAAAATCCCCAAGTCACGTGCCGAAGCGACATTGCCTGGGTGCAAGCCAGTCGATTCCATATAATGAGTCGAGTTCATCCCTAATGAGCGTGCTTTCGCATTCATCGCTGAAATAAATGCAGAACGACCACCTGGATAAGTACGTGCTAATGCCGAAGCCGCTGGGTTTTCAGATTTCATCAAAGCAAATAGCAAAGCTTCTGCGCGGTTCATACTGTCGCCAGCACGCAGCGTTGAACTTGAGCTTTTACAGCCTGAACATGAGAAATCAGACTGTTGTAAGGTAATCTTTTCAGACATGTTTAATCGGGCATCTGAAATCACTACTGCTGTCATGAGTTTGGTAATTGATGCAATCGGTAAAGCGGTATTGCTATTTTTGCTATATAGCACTTCACCAGTTTGACCATCCATAACCAGTGCTGCACGCGCATTTACAGAGGGCTGTCCTGCGTATTGATTGGTATCAATAATACGGACCGTTTTCGATGGTGCTGTCTGTACCACACCGCCTGTACTACGTACAGAAGTAGTCACTTTCGTTGACCCTTGAGGAGATGGTTCTTCAGCGCTATAAGACACGTCACCGTTGAGTAACTGGTTTGCATCTTCAGATGACCAGCTAATATTTGACTGCTGATTTGCAGCACTATTCATCACAATTTCAGCAGAACTGAAACTGCTCATACTGAATAAAATTGACATGCCCAAAACGTGCATGAAGGATTTATTTAATTTTTTCACCATTGCTCACTCAACTCAGGATACTAAACATTTGCGCAAGACCAGCAATATGCCGTACATTGGTCACAACTACGAACATTTTTTGCTCACACATTGTGTATGAAGTTTTTCATTTCATATAAGAATAGGATTGCTAATTTTGTCGTTTCATTGCAAGCTTATTTTGCTTTATGTAACAAAAAAAACAGATTTTGATTTGAGGGAGAGTGTAGGTGATCACAGTTTTGGTGGTAGATGACCATGAATTAGTCCGTACTGGTATTTGCCGTATGCTCGAAGACCATGCAGATGTCCAAGTCATTGGACAAGCCGAATCGGGTGAAGATGCGATTACACTTGTTCGCCAACACCATCCAAATGTCGTTCTATTAGATGTCAATATGCCGGGGATCGGAGGTGTAGAAACCACACGTCGCCTACTTCAAACAGCGCCAGATACAAAAGTCCTCGCAGTCAGTGGACTTGCTGAAGAACCCTACCCGTCTTTATTGTTAAAAGCAGGTGCCAAAGGCTATATCACCAAAGGTGCACCAGTTACTGAAATGGTCCGTGCGATTAATAAAGTGATGCAAGGTGGCAAATATTTCAGTGCAGACATTGCGGAACAACTGGCTAGCTCATATTTGTCTGATACACAACAATCACCTTTTGACGCCCTGTCTGAGCGTGAAATGCAAGTTGCCATGATGGTGGTCAATTGTATTAGTGCACAAGAAATTTCCGATAAATTATTTGTTAGCGTTAAAACGGTGAATACCTACCGTTACCGCATTTTTGAAAAACTGAATATTGATAGTGATGTCAAACTAACTCACTTGGCGATTCGCTACGGGTTAATCAAACCTTAACACAACGTACATCCTGTTACTTATGACACAGCGTTCAATTCATAGTGAATTGAACCAGTATCATTTGGGCCTTTGGTACAGTGCTTATCGCTTTATCATCAGTGCCTGTCTGTTACTGGTCTTTTTACTGACCTACACTCAATTCAGTTCAGATTATGAATACCCACGTTTATACCTATATGTATTGACGATTTATTTGCTGTTTACCAGCATTCAATTCATGTCACTTGGACGTTTCAAAGTCCGGATCCCAAACCAGTTACTACTGTTATTCATTGTAGATGTCATTTCGCTGAGCTTACTGACCTTAGCCATCGATGGACCCAATTTACATTTGAGTTTGCTGTTTGTGATTACGATTTTTGCAGCATCCCTGTTATTAGATGCCCAAAAAGCTTTGGTCATCACCCTCATCGCTGTGATTTGCGTGGTGTATCAACTGTTTTTAGGTTCAATTCTTGAATTTACCTCACTCAAAAATTTAACCAACAGTGCGATTTTGGCTTTTTTATTTTGTGTGGTGTATGGCAGTGCGCAAATTGCCGTGAAACGTTTCCAATTACTAGAAAATCTGAATTTTTCGCAATCCTTAGAGCTCCATCGACTACAAAACATTAACCGCTATATCTTGGAGCAGATTGATACGGGCTATTTGGTGTTGGATGAAAACTGTCATGTGGTGCTGAGTAATCCTGCTGCTTGCCATTTACTCGGCATGCCAAATTCTTATCATCATGACCAATATCCGCTGTATACCACGCAGCCAGATTTATTTGAATTACTCAAATTTGAAGATTTAAAAAGCGGTGAAAAATTCCAATTTGAATCCCAACAAAGCCAATACCACATTCAGGTACTCGTACAAAAACTCGTTGTGCCGCATCAAATGCTGACCTTGCTGATTTTACAAGATGCACAAAAACTCAATCAGCAAGTGCAACAACTAAAATTAGCCGCTTTAGGGCAACTCTCCGCCAGTATTGCTCACGAAATTCGTAATCCTTTAGCGGCAATTGTGCATGCCAATGATTTATATCCGCAAAGTGATACCGAACAACAGCACATGTTGAATCATATGATTTCACGTCAAGCGGTGCGGATTGACCGGATTATTCAAGACACCCTAAATATGGTGCGCAATAAGGAAACCCATCCGACTCGTCTGAATCTAGAAAAATTTTTACCGTTGTTCCTGCAAGAAGATCTGGCAGATATTCAACAGAACATTCGGCTCAATGTACAAGCCAAAACTTTGATCGATTTTGATGAGGCACAGTTCAGACAAATTTTAATCAACCTAACTCGTAATGCGATTCGCCATAACAATCCGGACATGTCGTATATCGAAGTGGTGGCGCGTACGGATCAGAAAAAAGTCCAGATCGATGTCCGAGATTTCGGTCATGGGGTTGCTTTACAAAACCGCGCACAGTTATTTCAGCCATTTTTTAGTACCGAAATCACTGGAACTGGTTTAGGATTATATCTTGCTCATAGCTTCTGTGAAGCGAATCAAGCACAGCTTTCCTATGTAGAACAAAAACAGGGAGCTTGCTTTAGGATTGAGTGCTTACAAGCTGTTATTTAATTGTTTTTAGGGGGAAACTGTGGATTCACAACCACTGGTATTATTAGTTGATGACGAAGAAGACTTATGTATGCTAATGCAAATGTCTTTATCAAGGATGGGGGTTAAAACGCATGTTGCACATCGCCTCGACGAAGCTAAAAAAGCCTTGTCTACCTATAGCTACGATGCCTGCCTAACCGATCTCAACTTACCCGATGGTAATGGTCTACAGCTCTTAGATTGGATGAATGAACACTGTCCTACCCTGCCCGTTGCTGTGCTAACAGCCTATGGCAACATGGACATTGCCATTGCCGCATTAAAGGCGGGAGCATTCGATTTTGTCAGCAAACCGATCAATCCCAAACATCTTGAACAACTGCTACAAAAAGCCCTGAATAAGCCTTTGGCCGAAGACATTACTTCGCAAGATGCTTTAGAACATAAAATGTTGATTGGTGAATCACTCCCAATCCAGCAATTGCGTCGAACTCTAAAGAAAATTGCACGTTCACAAGCACCTGTTTTTATTACGGGTGAATCTGGTACGGGTAAAGAGGTCGTAGCCAATCTGGTTCACCGTTTAAGCAACCGTAATGAAGGGCCCTTTATTGCTATTAACTGTGGGGCAATTCCCACAGAGTTAATGGAAAGTGAACTTTTTGGCCATAAAAAAGGCAGCTTTAGTGGTGCCACCCAAGACAAACAAGGTTTGATTCAATCTGCACATGGTGGTAGCTTATTTCTGGACGAAATTGCCGAACTACCTTTAGCCATGCAAGTTAAACTGCTACGCGCAGTACAGGAAAAACGTATTCGTCCTGTAGGTTCAGACTGTGAAATTGATGTCGACTTCCGTGTGATCAGTGCCAGTCATCAGGACTTAGAAGCTCTCGTCCAACAAGGTCGCTTCCGCCAAGATTTATTCTTCCGCATCCATGTGATGGATTTAGTGTTGCCTGCCTTACGTGAACGTGGCGACGATATCCTCTTATTGGCTCAACATTTTATTCAAAAAATTAGCCATGAATGGGAAATTGCTACTAAGCCTCTAACTGAACGTGCGAAGAGTTTCCTGCTCAGCCAATATTATCCAGGTAATGTGCGTGAACTCCGCAATATTATCGAACGTGCCATGACCCTCTGCGATGATGAGCAAATTGATCTTCAACATCTGCAAAGTGCGCCATTAAGACAACCGAGTGCTCAGTTCAATTCCGCTCCAACAACGAATGAATCCGCTCAGCTTGCTGCAAACAGCAACGAACAGAGTGTGGTTCCTCGTAAACTACCTGAAGAAGGTTTAGAACTCTTTTTAGAAAATATCGAAAAAGAAGTGCTCATGAATGCGTTGAATCTCACCCATTGGAACCGAACCCTTGCCGCAAAAAAATTAGGCATGTCATTCCGTTCATTGCGCTATCGTTTGAAAAAATTCGGTTTAGATACCGAAGACGAAGAGTAAAAGCTTTCCAGCGTATTGCTGTTTATTTTTGATTCAGCAATAACTCTGCAACATGATCGACATAGTGATCTTCACGTGCATCATGTTGCAGCGGATAGTTATAGTCTGGCTGCACCCCAATTCCTTCAATCATTTTGCCATTCGGTGTCAGATATTGCGACACAGTCATTTGTAAAGCCGCACCATTACTCAATGGAAATAGTTTTTGAACCACACCTTTACCATAACTTTTCTCACCCGCTACCCATGCACGTTTATGCTCTTTTAATGCTGCGGTAAAGACCTCTGCGGCAGAAGCAGAACGATTATTGATTAAGATGCCGACTTTCATATTTTGAAATTCAAAACTTGGTAAAGCCTGAAATTGTTGGTCACCCTCAGATCGACTTCGAGTCGACACAATAATGCCCTGATTCAAAAATAAATCGGCAGACTCTACTGCTGCGGACAGTAACCCCCCAGGGTTATTTCTTAAATCAAACAATACCGCTTTGACACGCGAACCATGACTTTCAATCAAACGCTTTATTTCATTGGCTGTATCTTGTTGAAAAACTCTAACGTGTAAAACTAAAACCTGATTATTTAATAATTTAGATTCTATATCTGTTTCAACTTTAGTGTTTCTGACCAAATTGATCGGTTGACTTGCAGTTATCAACTGTAGATTCAGCGTCGAGCCGATACTGCCGGTAAGCAGGTGTCGTACTTGATCTTGATTGAGTTTTTTGAGTTCTTGATCATCAATTTTAAACACCGCAGCGCCATTTTTCAGACCTAGCTTTGCTGAATCGGCATCAGGCTTTAAATTGGTGATGACCCATTGCTGTAAACCTGCATCAAAACGCAAATTGAAATCGACACTCGCAATATCCCCTTCGGTGTATTGCAAAAGCTGCTTATAGTCTTCTGGTGAAAGATATCGTGAATAGCGGTCTAAACCACTGACCATACCTTTGATGGCTTGTTGGAATAATGCATCGTCATTTTTTTCAACTACATAGTTTTCTTTGACAATGCCATAGATTTGAACAAATTGTTGGATCGATTCGACAGGTACTTCGGCATAACTTTGTTCATAGCTGCCATCAAACTCATCGAAAGCCGACTTTGCTTTGTCGGCTCCCCATGTCGAATGACTAGAACACAGCAGCAAGGCTGTAAGGCTTACAACTGACGTCCAGTGTGCTTTAGTCATTCATGCTTCCTTACATTTTAAGATTCAAGAGTAATCAAGTTACGACCTTGCATTTCTGTTGGTACAGGAATGTGCATAAGAGTTAACAGTGTCGGCGCTACGTCAGCCAAAACACCACCTTCTGCAATTGTTGCATGGGTCGGACCAACATAGATAAACGGCACAAGTTCAGTGGTATGTTGAGTATGCACCTGACCACTTTGGTAATCCTGCATTTGCTCTACGTTACCATGATCGGCGGTCACTAACATGTGACCTTTATTTGCCATCACAGCTTCATACACACGACCTAGGCACGTGTCTACGGCTTCAACTGCTTTGACTGCTGCATCAAACACACCAGTATGGCCAACCATATCACCATTGGCATAGTTCACCACCAGTAAGTCGTACTCACCTGAATTAATTGCGGCAACCAACTCATCAGTGACTTCATAAGCACTCATTTCTGGTTTTAAGTCATAGGTCGCAACGTTTGGCGATGGAATCAAAATACGTTTTTCACCCGGATATTCATCTTCACGACCACCACTGAAGAAGAAGGTCACGTGTGCATATTTTTCAGTTTCAGCAATACGAAGTTGTGTTTTACCCAAATTAGACAGGTATTCACCAATCGAGTTATGCAACGCTTCTGGCATATAAGCCACAGGTGCATCAATTGTTGCTTGGTAACGTGTCAACATGACAAATTTTGATAAAGCGGGAACCACTTTACGTTCAAAACCTGCAAAATCTTTTTCCACAAAAGCTTTGGTAATTTCACGCGCACGGTCAGCACGGAAGTTCATAAAGACAACGCTATCACCATCTTGGATCGGTGCTAAATCACCAATACGCGTCGCTTTCACAAATTCATCTGATTCTTCAGCAGCATAAGCCTGCTCTAGACCTTCAACAGCAGTCGCTGCAGTGCGCACTGCTTCACCTTCAGTTAATAGGCGATAGGCTTGCTCAACACGATCCCAACGGTTGTCACGGTCCATCGCAAAGTAACGACCAATCATGGTAGCAATACGACCTTGACCCGGATACTGAGCAAACAGCGCATCTAATTTTTCAAGCGAAGGTTGTGCGCTTTTTGGTGGCGTATCACGACCATCAAGGAATGCATGAAGATACACTTTTGCACCACGTTTTAATGCCAATTCAGCCATCGCCACAATGTGATCTTCATGTGAATGCACACCACCTTCAGACAACAAGCCCATGATATGTACAGCACGGTTTGCAGCTTTGGCTTTTTCAACCGCATCGACTAATACGTCATGTTCAAAGAAGGCACCGGTACGAATATCTTTGGTAATACGAGTAAAGTCTTGATACAGCACACGTCCTGCACCAAGGTTCATGTGACCCACTTCAGAGTTACCCATTTGACCATCAGGTAAACCAACGTCTTCGCCAGAGCCTGAAATCAATCCATGCGGATGCTTTTCCTGCATTGCAGTCAAGTTAGGTCGTTTTGCTGCTAAAAAGGCATTGTCCTCGACCGCTTCGCGATGACCCACACCATCCATAATTACCAATACGTGTGGGATTTTGCCAGCAGTTGCATCCGTCATAATGAACACTCTTTCGTTTATAAATTAATCATACTATCTTACCGAATTTTCGGTGAAGACTCTATGTGACAACCATGGTTTATCTAGGTCATCAACATTGTTTTACTCAATCTTGCATGCACTTAACGTGCGCGGTGCAGCAGATAGCCACCCGCTACAAACATCAAAATAATTGGTATAAAGACGAACCATGCAGGCGATGGAGCGTACACCAAACTTGCATAACCCAAGAAATCTTGTAAGTAGTAAAAGCCCAGTCCAGCAAATAAGGCAATCACCAAGCGGAAACCCATCGACTGTTGACGTAAAGGTCCAAAAATAAATGAACACGCAATTACCACCAAGGCAATTAAAGCAAAGGGCGAACCAAACTTTTGCCAAAACGCCAATTGGTAAGTTTTCGGGACTTGGCTATATTCATGCATATAGCTCATAAAGCTCACCAATTGACTCGGTGATAAATCTTCAGGGTCAATGGTAACCATATGCACATATTTAGGTTGCAACGCCAATGAAAGCGGCTGTTCAGCATTTTGCTTCGCCACGGCATCACCCGTCGCTAATAGATCCACTTGGGTTGAATTTTGTAGCGACCAAGAACCATTTTTGACAAAATTCCCTTGCTCAGCATCCAAAGTGCCTCGCAAACGATATTTTTGATCAAAATCAATAACCTGAACATCTTTAATTTGACCTTGTGAATTGGCATAGTCAATATAAATAAAGCGTTGGCCTTCACGTGACCAATAGCCTTTGACTTCGCCCAGTTCAGCCGCAGTGCGGTGACTTTTGACGCTTTTGGCTTGTTCATTGGTATAGGGAATGACCCATTCGCTTAATGCAAAGGATAAAACCACCAAAATGAGTGCCGAACGAATCACCCAGCCCACAATCCGCCAAAGGCTGATACCGACCGAACGCATCACAATTAATTCACTATTTGAAGCTAGAGTTCCTAAACCCAGTACCGCGCCAATCAAGGCTGAAATCGGCAAAATTTCATATAAATAATTCGGTGAACTCCATAACACATACTGCAAAGCATTCCATGCGTTATAGCCTTCTTTCAGCGAGCCCAATTCACCTAAATAAGTAAAAAGCACTTGTAAGCCAGCCAATACCGCGGTCGCACCAAGCATGGCTAAAGCAGTAGTTTTGGTCACATGTTTTGCAACTATACGACGTGCCAACATTTTAAGACCTCACTCGCTGAATTTGTTTCTTAATTTTGGGCGCTAATTTTTGTTTACGCGAGAACAATGCCGCTGCAATGCCGTAAATTACCAAAACAAGTGGATAAGCCCAGATGCCCATTTCTTCTTTACTGATCCGCGTTTTGATCGCCATTAAAGCCACGATTAAACTGGCAAAAATAAGTAAGGCTGGGAACAGTTTTAGGTAACGCCCTTGACGAGGACTTACCTCAGACAAAGCAGTGGCAAGCAATAACGCCACCAAAATAGCGAACGGCACAAAGATTCGCCAACCAAGTTCACTGGCAACCACAGGATCATGACGGTTATCCCATAACTTCGAGGTTGGTAAAGCTTCTACTTCGGTACTTTCAAATTTTGCTTCTTTATCATTTTCTAAACGTAAACGATAACTTTGGAATTCAGCTTGAGAATAACGCGGTTGCCCCGGATAGATTTCGTAACGGCGGCCTTCAACTAAATCAACCACATTGGCATTGTCATCGGGCACTTCGACGCGGGTCGCTTCTTTTGCCAAAATAATGACATCAGGCTTGCCCTCTTTTTCTGCACGCTGATAGAAGAAAATATCTTTTAAGTTTTTACGGTCTTCTGACAAGTCCCCTGCATAAATGGTATAGGGCCCAGAGGAAATAAACTCTTTCGGTCGAACCAAGTCAAAGCCTGTTCGTACCGCTTGTGAAGTCGTTAATGCTTCAAACTGACGGATGCCCCAAGGCGACGCCCACAGCATCAAAAATGCTTGAACAGCCATAAAGACCACGGTCATCGGCACCAATAAACGTGACAATTGATTACGACTGACACCACTACCATTGAGCACAGCCATTTCATGATCGACATACAGACGACCAAAGACCAACATCAGACCAATAAAGAAACCGAGCGGAAGAATTAAGGTTAAAAATTCAGGCAAACGGTAGCCAATGATGCTAAATAAAATACTTGCATCTAAACGGCCCTGGGCCGCCACACCAAAGTACTTGATCAAACGACCACCCATCATGATCAAGGTCAATAAGGCAATCACAACCAGTGATGTCGACACCACTTGCTTGACCAGATAACGCCGAATAATCAAATTAATTCTTCCAAAAATAGGGCCAATAAAAACTAGCGTTAGTTTACCCGAATGTAGAAAATATAAAACCTATACCCTTGTTGCTCATTGAAACTCTATTCATATAAATGTTTCAATGGTTTAATGGTTTAATGGTTTAATGGTTTATAAATTTAAAAAGGCATAAATACCGCACATGAAACTTTCTATTAATACGTCATTCCAAGCGAATGCGTCCAGCCAATATTTGTTGATATTAGTAGATTCTGAGCACGTTACAAATGCAGCTACTTCATATCAAATCAATGATTTAGATAATTTAATTGAAGCGACTCAATTTAAAGCAGCACTCAATGAAAGCCTGCCTTTGGTGGCGAACATTGCCGCTTGTCGCAATAGCGCTCTTTTAGGCCTCGGCAAAGTTGCTGAATTACAGGTCAATAAATTTGCAAAAATTGCACAAACCATTATTAAAGCGTCACAAAAAAAATTCAAACAGATCAGTGTCGATATCTCTGCCCTACCACAAGAACAACATTATTTATTTGCACTTAGCCTGACGCAAGCGGCTTATGCCTTTGATGAATACAAGTCTAAGAAAAATGAATTTGTTTTGGAGCAGATCCATTTAATCGCTGCTGAAAGTCCATTAACCACTGCACAGCTTGACTTAATTTCTGCAGTTCAATCAGGTCAAAGTTTTACTCGTGACTTAGGTAACCGTCCGGGCAATATCTGTTTCCCTGAATATTTGGCCGAACAAGCTCAAGCACTTGCAGCTGAATTTCCGGATCAACTCAAAGTGACTGTACTCGATGAACAGCAAATGGCTGATCTCGGTATGGGTGCTTTCCTTGCTGTGAGCAAAGGTTCTGACCGTCCAGGCCGTATTATTACCATCGAATACCTTTCAAACCGTGAAGAAGCACCTGTGGTGCTTGTTGGTAAAGGCGTGACTTTTGATACGGGTGGTATCTCACTTAAACCGGGTGCGGGCATGGACGAAATGAAATTCGACATGTGCGGTTCTGCATCAGTTTTGGGTACCATCCGTGCGCTGTGTGAAGCGAAATTACCGATTCATGTGGTCGGCGCAATTGCTGCTGCAGAAAACATGCCGTCTGGTCATGCCACTCGCCCAGGTGATATCGTGACGACCATGAGCGGTCAAACCGTTGAAATTCTAAATACCGATGCCGAAGGTCGTTTGGTGCTGTGCGATACCTTGACCTATGTAAAACGCTTTAACCCTGCACTGGTAATTGATATTGCAACCCTCACAGGTGCATGTGTCGTAGCACTGGGTTCAGTCCTTACTGGTATGTTCACTCCTGATGATGAACTGGCGGCTGAATTGACTGCTGCGGGTCAACATAGCTTTGACCGCGTATGGCGCATGCCCGTAATTGAAGATTATCAAGAACAACTTGATTCTCCATTTGCAGATATTGCCAACATTGGTGGTCCAAAAGCAGGTTCTGTGACCGCTGCATGTTTCCTTCAACGCTTTACGCGTGAATATCGTTGGGCGCATTTAGACATTGCTGGTACTGCATGGAACTCAGGTGCAAATAAAGGCGCAACAGGTCGTCCTGTGCCATTATTAATGCAATTCTTAGCGAATCGTGCTCAAGCGAATGGCTAAAGTTAGCTTTTATTTATTTGAAAAAAGTCCTGAACGACAAGTCGAAAGCACTTGTCGTTTATGCCGTAAGATCCTGCGTCAGCCTGTACGTATTTGGCTACATTGTGCTGACCCAGACTTACAGCAACAACTTGATGAACGCCTGTGGAGTTTCGATCACACAGGTTTCATTCCCCATGGTATCGATCAAGCCGAGGCAACGGTCTGTATTTCTGCCCAATTGCCTGAGCAAGCCGACTGGATTGTGTTTAATTTTAACGATCAAGCACTTGAACAGTTCGTGAGTTTTAGTCACATTATCGAAATTATTGAAAATAACGAACCCGCTAAAATTATCGGGCGTGAAAAATATAAACAATATCGACGTTTGGGCGTTCAACCGCAGACCCATAAACTTTAACGTGATATTGGTTTTACCCTATTTGCAAGGAGGTGCACCATGGCATTGAATGTCGGTCCAGACTTTAAACAGCGCTGGTTAAAAGTACCTGAAGCTATTCGTCAGACCTTTATTGATGACCTTGGTCGCGTTTGCGATGTACTCAATCCCAGTACAGACATTCAACAATGGCTGGTCAATGACCAACAACAGCAGCAAGTGTCTTTTGACAAAATTGAGTCTGCCTATGCAGATTTGAAAGCACAGCTGATTGAAGATGCTCGCATTCGTAAACAATTGGCTTTAGAAAAAGCTTTAGAAGAAAAACGTGAAGCTGAACAAGCCTATGCAGAACAACTGAAACGTGACGAAGAGTTACGCTTTGCTGCACAAACGCAAGCGCTCACCATGATGCAGCATAATCTTGATCGTGAAGTACAACACTATGCCGCTCGCTATCATAAAAACCCTGAAACGGGTTTAGCGGGATTAAGCCAAAGCTTATCGGTTAGCGAAGGACAAATGTTGTCAGAACTTGAAAGTGTACGCGTGCGTTTGGAACTTGAGGCAGAAACGCAAATCGAAATAGCCGTCAGTGATTTCCGTGCAAAATTGAAAGCTGCTGCACAAGAAGAAATTGACTATATCTTAGAAAACTCCAATTTTTCGACAGAATCTACATCGTCCCAAGCATCTTAAGCCGTCCATCGAAATCTGGTCACTGTCATTAAACTGACATGTATTTGCAACATGATGTTCATATGGCTGAAGCATTGTCCCTCAAAACACAATGCTTCAGGCATCCTAAAGATATAATCATGCATCCAGATGGGAATTCAATATGGACATCATTCACCAGATTACCCAGAAAATATCCTCTCTATCTGCTGGAGAACAATGGGACATTCGTGCCAAAGATCTTTGGCTGAGTCATTCAGACTTTCATAGTATTTCGGTGTATCTCAGCCGTGAATCAGAAAAAGGTGGTTTTAGCATTCAGCAACTGCCCCGCAGCTCGATTTTTCAAACCCTTGATGTGGTGACCGTTACAAAACACTAAGTTGTCATCGACTCCATAAAAAAAGCCCACAACAGTGGGCTTTTTCTCAGTCTAAGTTTGGCTTAGACCAAATCTGCAACTGCAGAAACGGTATGTCCTAGGAAATAACCAATACCAAGTAATAATCCAATCCAGATGAAACCACCCAGCACGTTATAGAACATAAATGTACCGAGGCTCATGCGCGCAGACCCAGCGGCAAAAGGCGCAAAAGAACGTACAAAAGGTACAAAGCGTGCGACTAAAATCGTTTTACCGCCATGCTTCATAAAATATTTATTGGTTTTGACCATATATTCGGGCTTAAAGTAACGTGTGTGCTTATTAAAGTACTTAATGCCTAACACGCTGCCCGTATAGTAATTGACGCAGTAGCCCAAGACCGATGCGACAAATAACATCAGCCCCATGGTGTGTAAATGCACCACTTCCGTCGTTGAACATAATGCGCCGATGGCAAGCAACAGGCTGTCTCCCGGCAGGAAGAACATAAATACTGAACCCGTTTCTGAAAATATCACCAGAAATAAAATGGCATAAATCCACACACCATAATTTTCCAATAACATGGGTAACCACTGTTCCAGATTCAGTAAGAAATCAATCATTATCACCTGTCTGATTATTCATCATATATGTCATTCCGCGACGCATTATCACCAAAAATAAAAAAACAGTCTAATTTTTCAATCAGACTGTTTGGTTTTCTTCGGTATCAACTTATTTCAAGAAGCCATTTTCAGCGAGAAAATCTAAGCTAATTTTTGATTGCTCTGTGGTCTCAGCGGCTTTATCACCAAGCAATAAACGCTCAATATAACGTGCTAAAACATCCACTTCCAAGTTCACTTTAGCCCCAGCCTTCCACGTACCGATATTGGTTCGTTCAGCCGTGTGCGGAATTAAATTTAAGCTCAGCACATTACCTCGTAAATGGTTAATCGTCAGGCTAATACCATCCACGGTCACAGAGCCTTTTTCCGCTAAATAGCGTGCAATTTCTTTCGGTGCGGTCACTTCAAAATAAATAGAACGCGCATCTGAACGAACTTGAGTGATTTCACCCACTGCATCGACATGACCACTGACAATATGTCCACCAAAACGCGTAGTCGGCAACATGGCTTTTTCCACATTCACCGCCTGCCCTGCTTTCCAGTGTTCCAAGGTGGTACGATTTAAACTTTCACGTGATACATCGGCTGCATACCAATTACTGCCAAAGTCGATCACGGTTAAGCAAATGCCATTGGTGGCAATAGAATCCCCCAAATGCACATCCGACATGTCTAAATCTGTCTGGATACGCAAGCGGACATCGCCACCCACGTTTTGAATGCTTTCAACTTTACCTAGACTTTCAATAATGCCTGTAAACATGTTCAATCCCTGAAAAATATGGGGCGATGATTTTTACCACAAATCAAGTTGCGTGCTCACGCCAGAGGTATCGACACCACCTAATTCTGCAAAATGGTGCAATTGACTCAACAACTGACGGATTGGTGGACCTGATTTGGCATGCGTATCCGTGATGACAATAAACTCTAGTACGCGTGCACGTTCAGACTGACGCTGCTTACTCACGCGGTAACGTGGTACATCTTGCGTCAATAAGCTTACTCTGCCACGTTTTAAATTGGCTTGTAACAAATCTGTGGCGCTGATATTACCATCGGTTGAATAGCTCGTCAGGATGTAACGTGCATTGATGGTTTCTAATAATTTTTCATAAGCTTCTTTCGCATGCTTCGAAGAATTATATGGACTTGGACGTTCTTTACGCCATGCACGGTCGATTCCGCTCTTAAAGCCTTTGGTATCTGGCGTTGGTAAATCCACCTGATCCCATAACGTTAAGGCATTCAACACATGGTAGTTACTGCTATAAGCATGTTGGTTATATGGTGGATCGAGATAAGCCACATCTACTTCAAAGCCGCTCATTTGATTGGCCAAATGCTGTGCGTCGACACACCACATTTCCGCGGCGGGTTTTTTCGGATCACCAATTTCACAAAAACGACTTGGAGTCAGCCATAACAATGAGCCGATACGATCTAAGGCCGCTTGGGTTTTACCGCCCCAACCATGATGGAAACTTTTAAATACACCGCTGGTATTGCTGACAAAACTTGCTGAATACAATAACGGTGCCAACAAAGCACTCATTTCCACATCATCAATTGCGCCTTGAGCTTGCCAAGTTGCAATTTGCTGACGAATCGCATCGATGCGCATGCCGTTACGACGTTTAAAGAATAAACGGTCACGTGCAGGATCGTAGATTTCATCATTACGTGGACACAAGTTATGGGTCACCCAACCTTTAACTTCTGGCAAACGGTTCAGATAATCAATCGCTTTCTGATAGCCACCCAACTCTTTAAACGCAGGTGCTTCAACGCAAGAGAGAATCGCGCTGTTCAAGGCATGGCTGTAGGGTTCCCAGTCATTGGCAATAACACGATAGCCGTTTTGACGTGCCAACCGTGACACCACACCCGAACCTGCAAAAAAGTCAGCAAATATCGGCGCACGACCATCTTCGCGTTTTAAGGTTCCCGTTTGCTCAAGTGCTTCTAAAATCAGATGTAATAGACGGCGTTTGTTTCCTAAATAAGGAACCAACTGATGGAAAAGATATTCGTCTGTGGTACGAGCCGCATGACGACGTTTGTGATAAACCGTAGACTCTGAATTCATAGCGTCTCTTGAGAAGGGATTAACCTTAAGCGAATGTCATCACCCAATTGAGTGACATCTTTCAGCTTAAATCGAAGCTGCTCTGCCATGCGGTCAAATTCCGCATTAAACATTGCACGTGCTGACTGACCCAACAAGGTCGGTGCAACATAACTGATCATTTCATCGATCAAATGTTCTTGTAAGAAAGCGGTCGAAAGTGTCGCACCGGCTTCCACAAGGACATCATAAATTTGAAACTGTTGAACGCATGCTGCTAACAGATCGGCCAAAGGCTGAATTTCAAATTGTACCACGCCCAAGTCAGCAAGTTCCTGACGATATGGCCCCATGACCATCACGGTTTCAGGTTGCTGCAATATTTTTGCGCTTAATGGCAAGCGGCCTTGACGATCTAGCACGATACGTTTCGGCTGAACCACGTTACGCATGTCAACAGCGTCATCGAGCTGACGTACGTTGAGTAAGCAATCGTCGGCTAATACCGTTTCAATCCCAGTGATTACGGCACCTGATATCGCACGCCAATGCTGTACATCTTGTCGCGCCATTGCACCGGTAATCCATTTAGACTCACCCGAGGCCATCGCTGTGCGTCCATCAAGGCTCGATGCAACTTTGAGACGGACATAAGGCATGCCCGTCGCCATGGCTTTTAAAAAGCCCAAGTTCAATTGATGCGCTTCTGCTTCACAAATACCCGTAATCACTTCAATGCCAGCATCATGTAGGATTTGTACACCTTTACCCGCAACCAATGGATTCGGATCGGGACAGGCCACAACGACTTGAGCAACACCTGCTTCCACCAAGCCTTTGGCACAAGGTGGCGTACGCCCATAGTGTGCGCAAGGCTCCAACGTCACATAAGCGGTTGCGCCACGTGCGGCCTCACCTGCATCACGCATTGCAAAGACTTCTGCATGCGGTTGACCCGCTTTGGGATGGAAGCCTTCACCAACCAATTGACCGTCTTTGACAATCACACAGCCCACATTGGGATTGGGACGAGTGCTGTATTGCCCCTGCTGTGCCAATGCAATTGCACGCCGCATCCACTGTTGATGCTGCTGCAACGTCACTTGATCTAACTCAGACATGTAATCACTCATGATAAAAATGGAAGCAGATGTACATTAGTGCTCACGCTGCTGCATTTGTTCAATTTGACGACGAAAAGCTTCTACATCTTGGAAGTCTTGGTACACAGAAGCAAAACGTACATAAGCCACATGATCTAAAGCAAACAATGACTGCATGACAATTTCACCAATGGTGCGTGATTTCACGTCACGTTCACCCAAACGGCGAATTTGCAATTGAATATCACTGAGTACCGTTTCAATTTGCTCTTGCGTTACTGGACGCTTTTGCAAGGCATGCATGAGCGAGCGGCGGAGCTTGGCTTCATCAAAAGGTTCACTCTTTGAATCAGACTTGATGACACGCGGCATCACCACTTCATAGCTTTCAAAAGTTGTAAAACGTTCACCGCAACTAATACATTCACGGCGGCGGCGTATCTGACAGCCTTCAGCAGCAAGACGTGAGTCAATCACTTTACTGTCTTCAGCGTTGCAAAATGGACAATGCATAGCGGTTAAATTGAACAAATCCGAATGGATTTAGAGTGTAGCAAAAATTTTGAAATTTGTAGAGCTTTACGCTAGATATGGAAAAAAAACAGCCCTTTCGGGCTGTTTTACACAATATATTGATTTACTGTGATCTTATTATTCTACACGTTCACCATGTTGACTTAAGTCTAGACCCATACGTTCGTCATCAGCTTCAACACGGATGCCAATCACCAGATCAATCACTTTCAAGATAATGAATGTCATCACTGCTGAGTAAGCAATAGTCGCTAGTACACCTTCGACTTGAACCCATAATTGATGCATTAAGTTACTCGGTGCATTGTCACCCATGATGAATTCGCTGGCAAAGAATGCTGTAAGGATCGCACCCACGATACCACCGACACCATGTAGACCAAACGCATCCAAAGAGTCATCCGCTTTCAAGGCACGTTTCAGCGCAGTAATACCCCAGAAGCAAACCACACCACCAATCAGACCCATCGCTAAAGCGCCGCCAACTGTTACGAAACCTGCCGCAGGTGTAATCACCACAAGACCTGCTACTGCACCAGAAGCACCGCCCAAGACAGACGCTTTACCACGAACCACTTTTTCAGTAATTAACCATGCCACTGCTGCTGCTGCTGCTGCAACTTGTGTTACCACCAATGCATAACCAGCGGAACCATTTGCACCTAGTGCAGAACCACCGTTGAAACCGAACCAACCTACCCATACAAGGCTTGCACCGATGACAGTTAGCGTTAGATTATGTGGTGCCATAGATTCACGGCCAAGCCCCATACGTTTACCAAGCATGTACGCTGCAACGAGACCCGCAACACCCGAGTTGATGTGAACTACTGTACCACCCGCAAAATCAAGCGCACCGTCGTTACCTAACCAACCACCGCCCCATACCCAGTGAGTAATTGGTGCATAAACCACGACACTCCAAATTGCGATGAACGCAACAAAAGCACCGAATTTCATACGTTCTGCAATCGAACCACTAATAATGGCAACGGTAATAATGGCAAATGTCATTTGGAAAATAACAAAAAGAATCTCTGGAATCGTACCCGTCAACGCTTCTGTAGTGATACCCGACAACATAAATTTGTCTAAGCTACCGATAAAGGCATTGCCTTCACCAAATGCTAAGGTATAACCCACAATCACCCACGTTAAACTCACGACACCCGCAGCAACAAAACTGTGTGCCATGGTGCTGAGTACATTTTTCTTACGGACCATACCGCCGTAAAACAATGCTAAACCGGGAATTGTCATGAGTAAAACAAGTGCAGTGGACACTAAAATCCATGCTGTATCACCTGTATCGAGCTTAGGTTCTTCTTCTGTAGGTGCTGGTTCTGCAGGTGCTGGCGCTGCTTCAACTGGAACTGCAGCTTCTGTTGTATTTAGCGTTGTTGTATTTGCAGTATCAACTACTGTGACTTCTTCTGTAGGTGCTGTTGCGCTTTCTTCAGCCCACGCAACAGAACCACCTAAAAGTGCACTGGACAAGCCGAGTGCAATTAGCATTTTTTTCATTCGTATCCCCCGACCTGATTTTCTGAGTTATTAGCTACTCAGCAAACTTCATGCCAATTTTTTAAACGGCATCTGCACCTGTTTCACCAGTACGGATACGGATGACTTGTTCCAGATTGCTTACAAAAATTTTACCGTCGCCAATTTTTCCTGTGCTTGCAACACGAGTAATTGATTCAATTACGGTATCGACCATTTCATCACTGATTGCGATTTCGATTTTTACTTTTGGTAAGAAATCAACCACATATTCAGCACCACGATAAAGTTCAGTGTGACCTTTCTGGCGACCGAAGCCTTTAACTTCAGTGACAGTGATCCCTTGAACACCATTTTCAGAGAGTGCTTCACGCACGTCATCTAATTTAAAAGGTTTTACAATTGCAGTTACGAGCTTCATGTTTTGTTTTCCTTCGGCTTATTTCACCTGTAAGGTTTTATGTTCAATTTTCATGCCAATATGACTACAGTCGGGGGAAAATAGTCAGCCCAGCATGAGATTTCTTTATAACCTATTTTATACGGATAATCTTGCGTATGCTTATAAAAATAGACGTTTTTACTAGAAGAATTACGATTTTACTGATCGATTAAACGCATATTTAAATAAAAGCACTATGGTCATGAATGTGGCGATGTTAAACTGCTGCCACCAATTCACTGAGGATGGTCAAAACAATGATTGAAACCTTATTACAAGCGATATTAGAACAAATCGATCAGCCGAAAAAAGATGTCGAACATAACCTGCGTAGCTTACTCAATGAAGCTGTAAGCAAAATGGATCTCGTGTCGAAAGAAGAAATCGAACGCCAACGTACTGCACTGAATAATGCCAATTTACGTTTAAATGAATTGTTGAAACACGTCGAAGAACTCGAACAAAAAATTCAGAACAAAAAATAAGCACCTTTTTAGTGCAACAAAAGACGCATAACGATTAAAAATAATGCACCATAACGGAACAATAATATGTCTTTTGCCAAAATCTATACTCGGGGTTTGCTCGGCTTAAATGCACCCCAAATTGAAGTTGAAGTTCATGTCAGCCAAGGCCTACCGTCATTGACCATTGTGGGCCTACCTGAGGCCGCCGTCCGTGAAAGTAAAGACCGTGTCCGCTCTGCGATTATTAATAGCGGCTTTCAGTTTCCGACCAAACGTCTGACCATTAATCTAGCACCCGCAGATTTACCCAAAGATGGTTCACGTTTAGATCTCGCCATTGCTTTAGGGATTCTGATCGCGTCGGGACAACTTCCTGAAAATGCAGCAGATGGTTTTGAATTTATTGGAGAATTGGCACTTGATGGTTATTTACGACCTGTCAGTGGCATCTTAAGTATAGCCATTGCCTGTCAGCATATCGGGCATCATCTGATTCTACCGGCACTCAATGCCGATGAAGCGGCGCAACTGCCGGAGTTCCAAGTCTTTCCTGCACAGCATCTTAAGGATGTATGTGAACATTTAAGTCGTTCAGCCTTAATCAGTAGCCACCCTTCAACATCGTCAGCCAATCAACACAGTTACCCTTTTGATTTATCTGATGTGAAAGGTCAACTGAGACCACGTCGTGCTTTAGAAATTGCGGCGGCTGGCGGTCATTCCCTGCTATTTCGTGGCCCTCCAGGCACAGGTAAAACTCTACTCGCCTCGCGTTTAGCCAGCATTCTTCCGCCCTTAGATATGCAAGAAAATTTGCAAGTCGCGAGTATTTATTCCATTGCAGGTGCAAATCATCATTTTGGGCAGCGTCCATTTCGTGCGCCGCACCATACCGCATCTGCGATTGCCCTCGTCGGAGGCGGATCAAATCCTAAACCGGGTGAAATCACCTTGGCACATTTAGGAGTTTTATTTTTAGATGAGCTGCCTGAATTTGATCGAAAGGTGTTGGAGGTGTTACGGCAACCACTCGAATCCAAGGAAATTGTGATTTCACGGGCTTCTCGTCAAATCACCTTCCCTGCAAATTTTCAATTGATCGCAGCAATGAATCCTTGCCCATGTGGCTATGCCTTCAACCAAGACAGCCGCTGTCAATGTAGTGCTGAAAGTATTAAACGCTATCAAAACCGTATTTCAGGTCCATTATTAGATCGTATTGATTTACATATAGATGTCCCGCCACTGGCAGCGCATGAATTACAAAGTTCGCAAGAGGTTGAAAACTCAAGTACGGTTAGGCATCGTGTCATTCGTGCCTATGAGTTACAAATAGATCGCCAGCAAAAATCCAATATGGCACTGACGCCGACGCAATTGGAGCAACAAGCAGTTTTGGATGCTACTGCACAGAATATTTTACAGTTAGCCCAGCAGAGAATGAATTTATCTGCGCGTGCCTATCATCGGGTGTTACGTGTTGCCAGAACCATTGCCGACTTGGCTCAAAGTGAACACATTAAAGCTCAACACGTTTCTGAAGCGCTGTCCTATCGAAGCCAACTCAATGCTTAAAAAAATGGCGACCTAAGGTCGCCATTTTTAATGCTCTTTAAAATTAGAATTCGTATTTCAAACCAAATACGACTTTATTCTTTTGTTTTTCATCCGCACGGTCATAACCACCAACTGTGTAATTCATGCTTGCGGTAACACCTGTATCTGCTAAAGGCTTGCTTAGACCAATATCAAAGTGACGGAAACCAAAGCTTTCTGTTGTTCCTAAATCTTTTTCAAAATCACCTGAATCTTGATATGCATATAAACCAAGCGCGGTATCTAGACTGAAGTCTTTAGGAAGTGCATAGCTATATGATGCTTTGATATAAGTATCACCTGCATTACCCCATGAAACATCTTCAAGCAAAGTTTGCGCTGTTAAGCCAAAATCTTTATAGCTTAGCCCAAGCATTGTTTCTAAACCGTTTGCATCACTTGTATCAATATCATAGTAATAGTAGTAAGTTAGACCTGCTGTGTAACCAAGATCATCATTAATTGAACCGTTATAGCCCGCATAAAAATCATTTTCAAAACCATTCGGTAGGTCATCAACATAGTTTAATGTTGAACCCCACCAACCTGCATAGAAGCCTGATGCATGGCTATAATCCAAACCACCTTGGATTGTCACATCTTTATTTTCAGGCACATTGGTAATACCACGTAAATTATAGCTAGACAGTACGCCGATATTTCCAGATACAGAATGCTCAGAAGCAGGTGCTTCAGCAAAAGTAAACGTCGATGCTGCTCCTAGTACAGCGATTGATAAAGCTTTAAGTACAAATTTCATGGTTTGTTCCCCCACATCGTGCGACGACGTATTTTTTGGTTATTTCGTTGAACTCAATGAGGTATTAGCAAGCGCTGTGCCATGTTTAAAAATAAGCGCATATTTTTTTTATAAAAGTCACCATTTTGGTTTATGAAAAACCAATATATTACTGTTTTTATTTATTATTTTTTAATTATCCTATTTGGCCTTTTTTCTCTTTAATTTATTTTAGAATGCAGATTTTCATCTATTTAGATTATTTAAATCTTCGGGTTGATAGATGTAACAGGACTTTAAAAATGCGCTTTTTTGAGTATATTTTTTCAACACCGATCTCAAAAATGCATAAAAAAAGTGCACAATCACCATTATGCACTTTCAAGAATATGACTGAATACGATCAACTCGTTAATGTTAGAAAGAATAGGTCAATCCAACCACAACGTTATCGTCTAATTGCTCGCCTTCACGATCTTTACCGCCCCATACATAGTCAGCAGCAATTTCAAATCCAGTATCAGCAATCGATTTACTCAAGCCTAAACGTGCTTCAGTGAACACCACATCTTCTGTGGTTGTTAATAGGCTGTCATCACGACTGTCATTAAAAACAGAAACACCAAGCGATGAATTTAATGAAACATCATAAGGTAATGCATAGCTATAAGCAGCATTCAGATATACATCTCCTGCATTGCCATAATTAACATCAGACAACAATACAGCCATGCTTGCAGTTAAATCTTTATAACTTATGTCCTGAATAAATTCGACGCCCGTTGTGCGACGCTTTTCAGAGCGGTCATCGTTATAAACTGAACCGCCACCTTGATAGACATAGGCCATCACTTGTGACTTATAGCTCCAATCTTCATTCAGTTCACGTCCATATCCGACATAGAAATCATGTTCAAAACCATGTGACTGACTATCGTCCGTAGGGTCATAGTTGAGTGTAGAACCCCAATAACCCGCGAACAGCCCACTGTTGTGTGCATATTCAAGTCCGGCTTGTAATGCTGCTTGATCATTTTCTTCACTCGCACGGTATACATATTTGTTTACCACGCCCAAACTTCCAGACCAATTCTCTTGTGCAGTTGTGGCTTGTTCAGTTTGTTCTGCAAATGCAGGGACTGTACCTAGGGTCACTAAAATACTTAGAATTGCTTTTTTATAAAATTGAATCATGTTTAGTCCCCACATCGGATCGATCGTGGATTGGGTTGAGTAAAATTTAGCGCCGATTTTAATCGATTTTACGCCACTGTATAGCCCCTTTTTTCTTATTTTGATCAATTAAATCATTTAAAAACAAAGGTAAGATTATATATAACAGTAAAAACTAAGCTTTTGATTCATAAAATATCTTTTATCGTGTTCCAGTCTTTAACAATGATTTAATGCTTTCATTAATATGTATTTATCACGATTATTATCATCTTTTATTGAGCTAGATTTTAAGGAAAACATTTCTGACGACTTCGCTAAAAGTCATTCTCTATTTACTAAAAATACGCCAACAGTGCTTACTTAGCCTGAACATTGATGCCATGCACCTCAGCAGTTTTTATACTTTTTGATCAAAATACCAATTTAATTTCAGCACAAATTATCGCGAAGAGTAATGATAAATCAGCAAGTTAAATGAGAGTTTTTACCATTTTTTATATTTTTTTATGATAAGCAATGAATAAACTTCTCTTTAGCTTAATATATATTCAATTTAAATAAACTATTTGTTAAACAACAATAACATACGAAATATTTGCTTATTCCAGATTAACCGATGATCTGAATGTTTTCTAACTTTAGTGTAATAAGCGCATTAAAAATAGTGATTTTTTTAAGAAAAAATATACAATCGCACTACATATTAACCAAATTTGCATGAGGCTCTCTCCCAATGCTTAAAGCTCAACAACTAACACTTGCAGTATTAGTAAACGCTGCTCTTATTTCTACTGCTTTTGCTAGCGAACAAAGTGAATCTAAAGGCTTTGTGGAAGATGCCGAAGGCTCTGTATTGTTCCGTACAGGTTATTTACATCGTGATAAAAAAAATGGCGTAGATGATACTAGCTCTTTTGCGCAAACTGCTATCGTAAATCTTGATTCAGGTTTTACCAAAGGTACTGTTGGTTTTGCAGCGGGTATCATAGGCGATGCATCAATCAAACTTGGTGAAAATGCCCATACCGATAACGATATGATTCCAACGCATGGTGGCAAAGATGCGAATGGTAAAGTTGATGCTTATGATCACTGGGCTCGTGGTGGTGCATACGTAAAAGCACGTATTTCAAATACGACTGCAACTTACGGTACACAACTTCTCGACATCCCTGTATTAGCAAGTAATACTGCACGACTAGTACCTGAATACTACACAGGTGTTTTGGTTGAAAGTAATGAGATTAATAATCTTAACCTGATCGCTGGTAAATTCACTGAAAATCAATTATCAAATCAAATTAATTCTGATGGTGCTAAGTTAGACCGCGCAATTGTTTGGGGTGCAAAATATAAAGCAAATGATCAATTAAATCTTGCTTACTATGGTACAGATATTAAAGATCGTTTAGATCGTCATTATATCAATGCCAATTTTACTCAAGGTTTAGCTGATAAAAGCTCGTTGACTTATGATTTAAGCGCATATCACACAAAATGGGATAAAGATGCTAATCAATACTTATATTCTCAAATTGGTGAAAGCAACGACTCATTCGATAACTCAATCGCTGCCCTTTCTACAACATATAATCGTGGTCCACACAATGTCATGGTTGCTTACCAACAAAACTTTGGTAATACCGGTTACGACTATGGCTTAGGTACAAACGTTGGTGATGGTAAACAATCTATTTACATGCCAAACTCATATCTATCTGACTTTATTGGTAATGATGAAAAGTCTGTACAACTTCAATATACCTATGACTTTGGCGCATTAAATGTTCCAGGCCTATCTTGGACTTCAGCATTTGTTTACGGTTGGGATATTAAAGCCACTGATAATGCCGGTACAATGATTAGCGACAATGAAGAAGAACACGAATTCTTTAACCAAGTGAAATATACCGTTCAATCTGGTTTTGCCAAAGATGCAAGCTTACGCCTTCGTCATTCTTACTACCGTGCTAGTAATAACTACCAAAACAACTATATTGGTGATACCAATGAATGGCGTATTTGGTTAGACATCCCTGTGAAATTATTTTAATTTCGCAGCTACTCTAAGATAGCGAAAAAAAACCTGCACACTGTGCAGGTTTTTTTTATGAGCATCGTTTTCATATAAAAACGATGCTCAGCTTAAAACAATATTATTTGTTCGCAGCTTTGTAAGCTTCAATTGAGCTAAGTACTTCTTGTTTCGCAACATCAGCACCTTCCCAACCACTTAACTTAACCCATTTACCAGGTTCTAAGTCTTTGTAGTGTTGGAAGAAATGTTCAATTTGATTGATCAATAATGCAGGAAGATCGGTATATTCTTGAACATCTTTATAAAGCGGAGTCAATTTGTCGTGTGGAACCGCAACGAGTTTTGCGTCAACACCACCATCATCTTCCATGTTCAATTTACCAACAGGACGGCAACGAATTACAGAACCTGGTTCTACTGGATGCGGAGTTACCACAAGTACGTCTAGTGGGTCACCATCCAAAGATAATGTATTTGGAACATAACCATAGTTCGCTGGGTAGAACATTGCAGTACCCATGAAACGGTCTACAAATAACGCATCAGAATCTTTATCGATTTCGTATTTGATTGGTGCTGCATTTGCAGGAATTTCAATAATGACATAGATGTCGTTTGGTGCATCTTTACCCGCTGGGATATTGCTGTAGCTCATAGCATCACTCTTTAAACAAGTTAAATCTTTTAATCCGGCACAATTATAACGGTTTTATCGCTTTTTTTGTGATTTTAGCGATCATGCTGATAATTTAATCATCAAGCAGAACATTTAGCTTAATTTAATGACCAATAACATCAGGCAAATCGGGCATAACATCGACAAGGTCCAAATGATTGAACGTAAAGTTGCCCAATTGGCTAAATAACATAGCCCATAAATAACGCGTAAAACGAGATAGGCTATCCCAAAGGTCATGATGTATTGTTGATGAATCACCATGTATTCGGCCATTAGAATAGCCGCAATAAATAAAGGTAAACTTTCAAAACTATTTTGCTGCACTGCATGTGCGCGGCTCGCCAACCCTGTAGAGCGCGCTAAAACTTCACGTGGATTTTGATTATCACTCGATTTAAAACCTGCAGCTCGCTTCGCAATAAATGTAAATACATATGGCAGTAAACAAGCGGCCAAAATGAGATAGATGATCCCACTGATGCTGTGCATGTGTTTTTTCTCAGGAAGATTTTATGGCTGCTATAATACCATGGCATTTCGTGAATAATTTTTGTTAAATATAGTGTTTTTATAATCGGCAGATGAAAGGATCCTCTATGAGCACTTCTGATCAAGATCAATTATTTGAAGTTCTTGAAGAGCAAAAACGCCATCAGCTTCGCGTCGATCGTGCCTTAAAAATCGTCATCCCTGTGACTGCATTTTTACTTGCTGTGATCTGCGCCAACTTAAATGTCTGGTCGACTGTTTTCAGCTTTGTCATCATGTGGGTTGCATTCTATGCAGTTTCCATCAAGCAACTTCCCCTTTGGCATTGGGTCATTGTCATTGCACTGTATTGTTTAGTCGACAATATTTTAACCTATGGCAGCTATAACCAATCCGGCTTTAGTCGTCAGTTCGGTGCGATGTTTATTTTCTTAGGTGTTTTTGGAGTAGGACGTCGCTACTTTGATCGCTGGTCGATGAATAAAGGCAAGCTTTAATGATCTAAATTAAAAGCGATAAAAAAAGCGCCCGAAGGCGCTTTTTTTATGCATTATATTATGCTGTTTTACGCAAATCTTTACGTAGAATCTTACCAACATTCGATTTTGGTAATTCATCCATAAATTCAACATAACGTGGGCGTTTATAGCCAGTTAAGTTTTCTTTTGCGAATGCCAAAACTTCTTCAGTCGTTAAAGATGGATCTTTTTTCACAACGAATAATTTAGGTACTTCACCTGATTTTTCATCAGGAACACCAATCGCAGCAACTTCTAGCACTTTTGGATGTTTTGCAACAACTTCTTCAATTTCAGAAGGATAAACGTTGAAGCCAGACACCAAAATCATGTCTTTTTTACGGTCTACAATCTTCACATAACCGCGTGGATCCATGACACCAATGTCACCTGTACGGAAGAAACCGTCCGCCGTCATTACTTTGGCAGTTTCATCTGGACGGTTCCAATAGCCTTTCATGACTTGAGGACCACGAATCGAAATTTCACCTTGCTCACCTTGAGCAACTTCATTGCCATCATCATCTAAAATAGCAACTTCAGTTAGTGGCAATGGAATACCAATCGTACCGCTGAATTCCATTGATGCTGGAGGGTTTGCGGTTGCAACAGGTGAAGTTTCTGATAAACCATAACCTTCGATAATATTGGTACCTGTAACTTTCTTCCACGCTTCTGCAGTCGAAGGAAGCACTGCCATACCACCACCCATCGCCATTTTTAGCTTACTGTGGTCAAGTTGCTTGAACTCTTCATTGTTCACCAAAGCATTGAACAATGTGTTCACTGCTGGGAAGAATGAAGGTTGGTATTTACGTAATTCTTTCATTACCGCAGGTAGGTCACGCGGGTTAGGAATCAATACGTTTGCCTGACCTTTGTACATACCGTAAAGTGCACACACCATAAATGCAAAGATGTGATACAGCGGTAATGCACAGAAGATACGATCATCTGGCTGACCATCTTTCTGACCAAATTTACTTTGGAAAATACCATCACACTGCAACATATTTGACACAAGGTTACGATGGGTCAATTCTGCGCCTTTAGATACGCCAGTTGTACCACCGGTATACTGAAGTACAGCAGTATCACTTAAAGTTAAGTTTGGACGTTTGTAATTGTTTGCACTCACTTTAGACATTGCTGCATTAAAGCGAATATGACCTGGAATGTTCCAAGCTGGAATTTGTTTACGTACTGAACGTAATACAAAGTTAACCAATGTACCTTTCAGCGTACCAAGCATGTCACCCACAGATGCCACGATCACATGTTTTACTGGGGTTTTACCAATAATCGCTTGGTAAACAGATGCAAAGTTTTCAATAATAACTAGAGCTTCTGTTCCAGAGTCATTCAATTGATGCTCAAGTTCACGAGAGGTATACAGTGGATTCACGTTGACCAATACCAGGCCAGCGCGGAATACACCCAATGCGACAACAGGATATTGAAGAACGTTCGGCATCATGACTGCAACGCGTGAACCTTTAGCCAAACCTAAGCTTTGCAAATAAGTTGCAAATTTACGGCTAGCTTCATCAAGTTCTTTAAAAGTTAAGACTTTATCCATGAAGATAAAGGCATCTCTTGAGCCAAACTTCTGAAAATTACGCTCAAAAATATCGACCAATGAGGTATTTTCTGCGGGTAATTCTACAGTTTCTGGAATCCCTGTCTTTTGGTATTCAGCGAACCAAATCTTTTCCATAACGCCCAATTCTCCTGTCGTAATCCTTAATAATCCAACTGTTTTTTTTCAATATTAAGCGGTCATTATTTAACTTGTTTGTGCTTAATATTGCATCCATTTCACGAATAACAGCATATATAACGTATTTCGTTCCATGGATGCTAGTATTATCTTTGAATGAACAGTTTATTTGCTTTTTGATATCCACGTGGTAACAACACGCCTTTCGATGCACGTTTACCCACATATTTTTGCAGATCGTCGCCTTTAAGCTTTAATTGTTGATTTCCTGCAAGCACTTGAATTATTTCATCTAAATTCAAAGTTGTCATGGATACTATTTGATCTTTTGCTTCAAGTTGTATCAATTTATTACCTTTACCCTTATTCAATACTGGTAATTCATCAAGTTCAACCAACAGCAAACGCCCTGCAGAACTGAGGAGTGCAAGATGTGTTGCATTCTCAATCGCCGTTAAATTCATGACCGCCGCGCCTTCAGATAAGGTAAGGAAGGCTTTACCTGCTTTTGCATTGGTATCGAGGTTTTTGGCTTGGGTTTTAAAGCCATAGCCTTTACTACTCATCGCCAAGACTTCTGTTTCATCTTCAGCAATAAATACTTGTTTAAAGCCGACACCACTTGCAGGTGCAAGTTTAGAACTCAGAGGCTCACCTAAACCACGCGCGGATGGTAAAGTATTGATGCCCAAAGCATAGCTACGACCGGCATCATCTAAGACATAAACGCGTTGATTTGATTTACCTTGCGCATGGCTGAGATATTGGTCACCTGCACGGAAATTTAAGTTCTCAGCATCGACTTCATGACCTTTCGCCGAGCGAATCCAACCCGCTTCAGACAACACCACAGTCACAGGATCTGCAGGAAGCATATCTTGTTCATTAATCGCATGGGCTTCTGCACGTTTCACAATTGGAGAACGGCGGTCATCACCAAATTTCTTCGCATCTTCTTTAAGTTCATTAATGATCAATGCTTTTAATGACTCAGGGTTCGCCAATTGTTCACGAATAATGGCTGCTTTGGCTTCCAATTCTTCTTGTTCACGGCGCATTTCCATTTCTTCAAGTTTTGCCAAATGACGTAACTTGAGTTCTAAAATGGCTTCGGCTTGAATTTCATCGATATTAAAATGCGTCATTAACACAGGTTTAGGCTGATCTTCTTCTCGAATAATTCGAATCACTTCATCAATATTCAGATAGGCAATAATCAAGCCTGCAAGTATATGTAACCGTTTTTCAATTTTATTCAGATGATAAGTCAAACGACGTGTCACGGTATTTTTACGGATTTCGATCCATTCCAACAAAATACGGCGGATCGATTTCACTTGCGGACGACCGTCAGCGCCAATCATGTTCATATTGACACGATAGCTCGACTCTAAGTCAGTGGTTGCAAATAGATGACTCATCACCGATTCAGCATCAATACGGTTTGAGCGCAGGACAATCACTAAACGTGTTGGGTTTTTATGATCTGACTCATCACGTAAGTCCGTGACCAATGGCAACTTCTTCGCCTGCATTTGATCTGCAATCTGCGTGATCACTTTCGAACCTGAAACCTGATACGGTAACTCCGTAATCACGATTTCATTTTTCTCAATGCTGTACACAGCACGAGTTCGATAACTTCCGCGACCCGTGGTTTGAATTTTAAGTAATTCTTCTGGAGAGGTAATAATTTCCGCACGTGTCGGCAAATCAGGCGCAGGAATATATTCTGCGACTTTCTCATCGGTTAAATTTGGATTGCGAATTAAGGCGATGGTGCCCTTCACCACTTCACGTAAGTTATGCGGTGGGATATCGGTTGCCATACCCACAGCAATGCCCGTTGTGCCGTTGAGTAAAATATTTGGAACACGTGCCGGTAAATTCACTGGCTCTTTCATCGAACCATCAAAGTTATCCTGCCAATCACAAGTCCCTTGCCCTAACTCTGACAGTAATAAATCACTATACGCAGACAGTTTTGCTTCGGTATATCGCATCGCTGCGAAGGATTTCGGATCATCTGGTGAGCCCCAGTTTCCCTGACCTTCAATAAATGGATAGCGATAACTAAACGGCTGCGCCATGAGGACCATGGCTTCATAACAAGCTAAGTCACCGTGAGGATGGTATTTACCCAGTACATCACCAACCGTACGTGCAGATTTTTTTGGCTTACCCGTTGGCTTTAACCCGAGCTCGCTCATCGCATAGACGATACGACGCTGAACGGGTTTTAGACCATCACTGATATGTGGCAATGCACGATCCATAATCACGTACATGGCGTAGTTGAGATATGCTTGTTCGGTAAATTCTGCTACGGAACGGTTTTCTGTCGCATGATGCGCAAGGCTTGTCATAACAACCTGTAATCCTAAATTGTTCGTTCTTTATTGGGTTCTTATGCTATGTCGCAGGTGTCCCCTATACAAGGGGATGATCTAACACTCTGCGACAAATTGTGTCTTATGGCGTAAAAATATCCATTTTATTCACCATGATCAACTAAAAATTCAACAGTCTCTATAGACCAATGGATTCTAAAGTTTTGCCTTTGGTTTCCTCACCTAAAACCAAAATCACCACGGCAACTGCAATTAAGACTGCTGTAAACATCATAAAGACATAGCTAAAACCATGATCCATATCCATCATATGTGTCACGGCAAAAGGCGCGGCAATGCCCCCGATCCGACCAATGGCACCCGCCCAGCCCGAACCAAAGGCACGAATATTGGCCGGATATTGTTCTGGTGTATAGGTATAAAGTACGCCCCAAGCACCGAGATTAAAGAAAGACATTAAACAGCCCCAAATCACAATCTCTGTCACACTGCCAGACTGACCGAAGAAATATGCCGAAATGGCACACATCCCAATGAAGCCCGCCAAAGTAGCTTTACGACCCAATTTTTCGACCAACCATGCCGCTGCAATATAACCCGGCAATTGTGCCAAAATCATGACCAAGACATATTCAAAGGATTGAACAATGGTGTAGCCTTCTTTGACCAATAAACTTGGTAACCACGTAAAAATACCGTAGTAAGAAAAAACGATACCGAACCAAATGAGCCAAAGCATTAAAGTACGACGTGCAAAAATGCCTGACCAAAGCTGTGAAAAACTGATGTTGTGCTTTTCTGCAACCGGTTTGACCTCAAAAATTTCAACAACTTGCACACCACATTTGGCTTCAATCTTTTTCACCAATGCGTGTGCTTCATCAAAACGTCCACGGTTAATCAAATAAGGCACCGATTCGGGCACCATTTTCCAAATCACGATCGCATATAACGCAGGAATACCGCCAATCAAGAACGCTGCATGCCAGCCAAAATCAGGAATAATAAAGCGTGAGACCAATGCAGCAACCAACCAGCCCAGTCCCCAAAAACTTTCTAGTAAGACAATAAAACGGCCACGCACATGCGCTGGAATATATTCACTGACCAAAGTCACCGCGACTGGGAGTTGTCCACCTAAACCTAAGCCGACAATAAAACGAAATACCAACAACCAAGTTAGATTAGGTGCAAACGCACATGCAGCGGTGGCTAAGCTATAAATCACCAATGTCCATGCAAAGACTGTTTTTCGGCCGAAGCGATCTGCCAGTCCTCCAGAAAACACCGCGCCGATCGCCATCCCAACAAAACCAATCGAAACCACCCAACTTTTATCATTTGGCGTCATGGCCCAATCTTCAGCCATTTTCGCTAAGATAAAGGAAATGAGTCCCGTATCCATGGCATCAAACATCCAGCCAAGGCCAATAACCCAAAGTAAAGTGTAGTGAAACTTACCGATGGGTAAGCGTTGTATACGTGAGACTAAGTCCATAACAAGATCTCTGAACTGGTGGAAGGATGAACACTGCTTTCCCAACAGGATGTATGATTTTGCGTTTTTTAGTATAGATCCATGCAAAAGACCGACCATTGATCCGCCTTTTCAGCATTTTAATGTGATGTTATAGCAACGCGGCTATGACAAATCTTTTGAAGATACTGACTGATCATCATCATCTTTATAAATAAATTTAGGCATTTCTAAGCCAAAGTAAATGGCGATCAGACGTAAGGTGAAACCGAAAATGAGCGTCGCAATGACGGTCAATTCTAGCGATAAGCCAATCTCAATGCAGAGCCAATAACAAATCACGGACACAAAAGAAATACTGGCATAAAGTTCACGACGGAACACCAGCGGGACATCGTTACACAGGATGTCTCGTAAAATACCGCCAGAGACACCAGTTAGTACCCCTGCTACCGCAGAAACCACAAAACCATGTCCCATTTCTAAAGCGATTTGACAGCCAATAATGGTAAAACCAATGAGACCCAAGGCATCGAGAACCAAGAAGATATTACGAAGATGACGCATCCACTTTGCAATCAGGATGGTGACAAATGCAGCAAAGCAGGTCAGCATGAGATATTCGGGATGCTTAACCCACGTCAGTGGATAGTGCCCAAGTAGCACATCACGAACCGAACCGCCCCCCAGTGCCGTGACACAGGCAATCAATGTTACCCCAAACCAGTCCATACTCCGCCGACCCGCAGACAATGCACCTGTCATTGCTTCTGCCGTGATTGCGATAATATAAATAACGGTAAGTAACATCGCCCTTCTTCCACTGAGGGTTGAGATGCGCGCTATTCTAAGCTAAATCTGCTCAAATGTTATAAAAATTGCGCACAACATTGTTTAAATTTTCGTCCAGAACCACAAATACACGGCTGCTTCATGGTGATTTGCATCTCTGTGGTCGGATCAAGGAAATACCAGCGTTGCTCGAACTTCACAAAGTGTGAAATTTCATGATGTACCTGCGCTTGCTGCCCATCGTGATAATGGGCTTTAAATTCAACTTGAGCATGGTTTTTATCGAGTTTTTCTTGGGCTTGGACAACCTCAAGCTTTAACCACTGATTGGCCTGACTCCACGCTGCAATGGCACTGACATCTAAGGCTTGCTGCTGTCCAAGCGCAGTTGTTTGTACAATATAATCAATCTCATGCTGTGCAAAAGCACTATAACGTGAACGCATCAACTGCTCTGCGCTCTGTGCATTTTCACGCCCCGCATGTAAGGGCTGACAACAGTTGGCATACTCACCTTTGCCACATGGACATTGGACTTGTGACATGTTTGTTTCCATAAAAAATAGCCTGACAATGCAGGCTATTTTAACGGATCTTTCCACACAATTTTCATCAGTAGATCCGTATCGATTCAAATAAAAGAATGATACACGGTAAGGTCATCCGCAAGTGTTTGAGACAGGACTACTTCTAATCAAAAATGTTTTTGCAATGCTTTGAATAATTTGACGGTAGTGAACGAGTTTTGCGGATGACAATGGTTTTGGGTACTTTTGCCGAAACAAAAGTACCTCCAGCCGAAGGCTAATCCCTTTATTTAAACCCTAGATGTAAGACTCCGTCGAATAGACTTAAAAATCATTTTAAAAATGCGTAATTACTTTTACGTGCGTAACATCAGTGATCTATATAGATTACCCCCCGATACGCAACTTAATCTTCAGTTGGCATGGGAATGACATGCACTTTTTCGATCTTATGACCATCCATCGTAACCACTTCAAAAATGTGTTCATCCGCTTTGAATTTTTCACCATTGGCTGGTAAACGACCCAAATGGAATAAGATATATCCGGACAATGTCGAATACTGTTCAGCATCATCCACCAAATCACGACCCAACAATAAAGACACATGACGAATGTCGGTTGAGCCATCGAGTAACAATGAACCATCATCGAGACTTTCTGCTGCCGTCTCAGGTTCATCTTCATCGGGGAACTCACCAGCAATCGCTTCTAAGACATCAATCGGTGTAGCAATCCCTTCAATTGAACCGTATTCGTTCAACACTAAGGCCATTTGTAACGGCGCTTGACGCAGTTGCTCCATCACCATCAAGACTTGTGCATTTTCATGCACCACCACTGGCTCACGGAGATGTTTTTCGAAATCGAGTACGCCCGTTTCAATATAGTCATTCATGACTTTATGAGTCAGTACCGCACCCGCAATATTGTCAAGCTCACCATGTGCCACAATTAAACGTGAATGCGTGGTACTGAGTAATTGAGCACGAATCGCCTCAGGTTCTTCATCTAAATCAATCCATTCCAGTTCAGGACGAGGTGTCATCACGGACTTTACTGGACGCTCAGATAAACCCAGTACCCCTTGTACCATGACACTGTGGTAAACCCCATTGTCTTCATCAAAGACTTCATCAGCAAAAGCACGTGTTGCAAGCACATCTTCATTTTCATTTTGATTGTCTGCAACATTTTTCCCACCGAGCATACGCATCACTGCTGAGGCTGTGCGATAACGTAAGTCTGTGGTTGTCACCATTTTTTCCTGATTATGACGCATGGTTTGGTTCAAAAACTCAATCAGTACGGAGAAACCAATGGCTGCATATAAGTAGCCTTTTGGAATATGGAAACCAAAGCCTTCGACTAAGAGCGAGAAACCGATCATCATCAAGAAACACAGGCACAGAATCACTACCGTTGGATGACGGTTCACGAAGTTCATCAGCGGCTTAGATGCCCACAGCATGATGCCGACAGCAATAATGACCGCAATCATCATGACCGACAGGTGTTTCACCATCCCGACAGCGGTAATCACACTATCGAGTGAGAACACGGCATCGAGCACCACAATCTGCACAATCACCATCCAAAACGTCGCATGCACAGGATTTTCTTCCTTTAGCATCGGCTTGTTTTCAAGACGTTCACGCAGTTCCATGGTGCCTTTAAATAGCAAGAACACCCCACCAAACAGTAAGATTAGGTCTCGACCGGAAAATGGATGGTCGAAAATATGGAACAGTGGATTGGTTAGGGTCACCACCCATGCAATTGAGGCCAGTAAGACCAATCGCATACACAGTGCAAGCAATAAGCCGACAATCCGTGCAGTATTACGCTGTTCTGGCGGTAATTTTTCCGCAAGAATCGCAATAAAAACCAAGTTATCGATACCTAAAACTATCTCAAGCACCACCAGTGTCAATAAACCCACCCATGCAGAAGGATCGGACATCCATTCAAAGATCATGGTTGTATCTCCTGAATGTTATTCACACGTAGATCATGCTGATTTGAAAATGAAATGCATTGGACATGCGCAAACGCTTTTAATGGCGTTCTTTCTAATATTTTGATGTGTGCTGAGTGACAACAACCACTACCCATGACGGTTCTTTAGCTTAAAATGAAGTTTTAAGTATAGCAAGTTAAGGTAAAAATTCACCCTTTTTTACCAAAGTACAATCTCTGTATGGAAGAATTTAAACCCAGTGATGACATTAAATTGTCATATTTAGCTGCCAATGTAGTGTCATAAAAAATAACATGCTAAGGTAAAATTAAAACGTAATGAATAGCGGATTAAAAATGACAGAAAAACGTGGTAATCCTTCTCCTGCTACAACACAACCTTTAATCGCACTGTATTGCGGCTCCCGCTCTGGGAACAATCCAATTTATCAAGAAAAAGCCATCGCGTTGGCGCAAGGCTTGGCTGAACATGGTTTTGGTCTGGTCTATGGTGGCGCCAGTATTGGCCTAATGGGGCAAGTCGCTGATGCTGTGGTCGAACATGGCGGCGAAGCCGTGGGTGTGATTCCTGAGTTTATGTTGGATTATGAAATTGCACATAATCATTTGACTGAACTACACGTCGTGCGCAGTATGCATGAGCGTAAAGCCATGATGGCAGAACGTGCCAGTGCCTTTGTTGCCCTGCCCGGTGGTCTCGGTACATTCGAAGAAATTTTAGAAATCGCCACTTGGGGACAGTTGAATCAACACCAAAAGCCGATGATGCTTTATAACGTCAATGGCTTCTATGATGCACTGATTGCACAATTAGACCATGCGGTCGCTGAAGGTTTCTTGCCGCCGCAGCATCGTGCCAAACTGATCGTATGTAATTCTTCGAAGCAGATCTTTAGTGCACTAAAAAATTTAGATTGCCCAAAAAATTTCGTGGTCTAACTGTATTTTAGATGTCAAAAAGGGGAATAAATCATTCCCCTTTTTTATTACTCGATGTCCTACTTCAAATCTATATCGTGCCGACTTAACCCGACACCACACGATAGAACCATGGCAAGGTTGTCGCTAAGAAAATACTCATCAACAAACCAAGCATCAATTTCATCGCATCTTTGCTGACATTTCGTGAAGTTCGATATTTATTCACTTCATGTAAATGCATGGACATGGCAAATTCACGTCCTGCGAGTAAGCCCAAGAACACCCAAGTGGTACTCATTGGAATATTACTCCACTCTTTGAACACCAATAAAATCAAGGCATACATAAAGTCGATAATGGTTGCCGAGCGGATATCAGCCACACCTGTTTTGGTGTCGATAATGCCCTGAATCGCCCCACCACGTTGGTACAAAATGATCCCAAGCAGTACGATAAACACCACAATTGCAAAAATCAGGAACTCCAGCGGCACCTGACGAGGGACGTAGACAAAAATATTGGCCAAATCCTGAATCAGCCACTGACTCCATAAAAATGCCGTCGAAACCCACTGTAGTCCCACCCAAATATTCGAGGGGGTTTCATCACGTGTTTTACTGAAATAAACCGAGATGCCTTTAATCACAAAACGATAAACAATAATCGCGACAACAAAAGCTACCGCATAACCCATCATCGACTTAGTTAACATCGAGCCGAGACTACTCGGAGAGAAGATCGTCAACACTAAGAATGTGGTGCTGACCGGTATCCCGTAGCGAGTCAAAATGATCAGTAAGATCGGTGGCACAATATAGAGCCACGTGACCCCTTCTGCGGGAAATGGAATCGTTTCTAAACGACCATAAGATGCATCCCCCACGCCAGAACTGTACCAACCATAAACCAATACAATGGCTAGAATACTGCTGACATAGATCCACAACAGCCACCAAGGGCGATGCGCATTGGATGAAATAAAGGTTCCCAATGTCTGTGGCACATCATTACCGACAATAGAATAGGCCGCGAGACAGAAGCCTATGACCATCAGAATTTCGATTGTCATGAAAACAAAACACCTTTGCCATAAAGAAAAAGCCCTCCAATAAATGAAGGACTTGAGCGCATTATGACAGTTTATCTGGCGTTCATACAATTTTGTACCGTGTTTTTCTCGCCACTAAAATAAAAAATTTAAATAAAACAAAAATTTAAAATTTAATTATTTCAATTTAATCTGATAAATCGCAGTGCTACCGTTCACTTCATTTCCAACCACCAACAAAGGTTGGGCATTGGGCGAATCCTTGGCCGCAATAAAAATCAGACCTTCAGGTCCTAAATCGCCCTGCTTAGTTATATCGGTTTGCGCAATATCCCGTGTATTAAAATACTGAACAAATTTCGCCTGTTGCGGCTGTGTGATGTCATACACCATGATCCCGCTAGCCCGCTCTAGTCCGATAAAAGCATAGGTTTTTTGGCCAATTTTACCCAGTGTGATGCCTTCAGGCTCTGGGCCTTTATTGTCACTGCGGTCATCAAATTTAAAGGCTTCATGATTACTATTAAATTGGGCTGGGAACAATTCAGCAATTTTGCGTTCAAACTCACTGCCCGAATCCCAAACAATTTTTCGACTGATTGGATCGACAATACTGAACGAGCGCCCACCATAGGTATACAATTTGTCATAAACCAACTTACCGTCTTCCAATACAGGTTTTCCGGCAGTATCACGTTTAAAACCTTGCGTCCAACTGATGGTTAAACGGCCAATCTGTGCATCTTTGATCAAGTTATCCGCACAAATTTCTGTCGGCGCTGTGGTGGTACAAGCTTTAAAGACGCTCGGATCGAGTTTTGCACCAACGACACCAGGCACCAAATGACGTAAATGGGCTGCATAATCCCCTTTTGCATCAAAACCGGCTTTTTTAAACAGATGCTTAACTCGAATTTCTTCGGTATAGCCTTGGCTTAAATCATCGCCCGTAAAATACTGCGTTTCGTCTTTTAACCACTCTCGGGCATCGCCTTCATTGGCAGTGACCAAATAACTTTTTCCATCCGCTTGATAATGTGCAATGGCATCAGGCATATACATACCATACAGCTCAGGCCATGCCTGAATATTGATCATCCCTGCATCTTTTGCACAGCTCTCGACCTGACGGCCTACGCTGTCCGTCGCACCAACCACACAATCACGATCACTGCCATCGAGTGCATTTTCAGGCAAGCTGTGATCTTTATAGCCCATCGGAAAGATATCAATAAATTCCGCTTTCACTAGATCGAGCACGGCAATCGCATTGTTCTCTTGTAAGCTCACCCATGCCGTTTGACCATCTTGGCTCACCGCAATGTACTCAGGTTCTAGGTCTTGAGCCACACTCGTGGTTTGTACACCTTGCGTCTTCACATCGGCATATTGTGCGGTGTCGGGTCCAAAAATGCGAACGCCAGCATCAATTAGCTCTTGTTTACGAGCATTCCACGCACGGAAATCCACCAATTTCGCCGTTGGCTTTTCAATCTGAGTTAGATCAATAATACTGACTGAACCTTCAGGGTCGACTGCATAACCTTCATTTGGTTCGCCTTCATTAGCGACCAATACTTTTTTGCCATCTGGGCTAAAGGTCAGCATGTCTGGCAAAGCCCCAACTTCGACCTGACTGATAAAACTTAAATCTTGTGCTTTAAAAAAGGCCACGATGCCCGGCTGCGTTTTATCGGCCGCTTGCACCGCGAGTGCCACGATGCCATTGTGTACAGCAACGCTATTCACTTCAGAATCGGCCAAATATTTTTTAGCATCTAAAGATTGTAAATATGTAGGCTGTGCTGGTTGTTTTAAATCCAGTACATCAACCACACCAGCTTTGGCATTGACCACAAATACGCGCTGACTTTGAGCATCATAAGCAGGAATTTCTGCTGCACTCGCGCCAAAAATACCCGATTCATAACGCCCAATCTGTTCCAACGCGATAGTGTTTGGCGTGACTTCTTCGACCACTGGAGGAGGTGTTTGCACTTGCGCATCATCATTGCTGTCATTACACGCCACTAGCCCCACAGACAACATGGCACACATCAGCGCCGAAATTTGTAGTTTCATGTTTTCATTCGTCTTTTATTAAAATATGACCAATTTATAAACATTAGGTTGCATAGAGATGAAACTTTCATTGCATTTTTCTTGCAATTTTTTGGCTCAATTATGCAAAGCTTTTACTACATCCGAATGGCAATATTCATTTAAACTGTTTAAAAATCTCAGCTTTATTGACTTATGAATAGCACGCCAACGCATCAGGCTTTACAACCCGAATTTAGACTTCTTGTGCTATTGGTCTCTATTGGCTTTTTTATGCAAGGGCTGGATACGACCATCGTCAATACAGCAATCCCAGCGATGGCAAGAAGTTTGGGCGAAGACCCGCTACAAATGCATAGTGTGGTCGTGGCCTATGTCTTGTCCGTTGCGGCGTGTATTCCTTTAAGTGGTTGGTTGGCCGATCGTTTTGGTGTACGAAATACGTATTTCACAGCCATTATTATTTTTACGTTAGCATCGCTAGGCTGCGGCATGGCCAATAGCCTGAATGAGCTGCTGGTTTATCGGGTAATTCAAGGCATAGGTGGCGCATTACTGCTACCTGTTGGGCGTTTGGCAATGCTCAAAGTGATTCCTCGGACACAGTTTTTATCGGCTATGAGTCTGATGAGCCTTGCCGGTTTGATGGGCCCCTTAATTGGCCCTACCCTTGGCGGTTGGATGGTGGAAGTCGCAACATGGCATTGGATCTTTTTAATAAACATTCCAATGGGGCTGTTAGGGGTTCTTATTACCTTTAAAGCCATGCCCAATGTGACCGAACCGAGCGTACAACGCTTCGACTTTATGGGTTTTTTCTTATTGGTCGTCGCCATGGTGGGTTTATCGTTAGGCATTGAAAACTTTGCCAGCCCGCATCTGCCGCTATGGTGGAGCCTGCTTTTGGTCGCTGCAGGCATCATCGCCAGTTTGATCTATGCCTTTCATGCACATACCCACGCCAATGCGCTGTTTCGCAGTAAATTATTTCAAAATCGGATCTATGCCATCGGCATTATCGGCAACTTCTTTGCCCGCCTTGGCGGCAATGCCATGCCATTTTTGATTCCCTTAATGCTACAAGTGGCTTTTGGCTTTGAGCCATTTATCACAGGGTTATTGATGATACCGACTGTACTCGGCTCATTGGCATCTAAACCGATTATTCGTCAAATTATTCAACGCTTTGGCTATCGCAAAGTGTTATTGGTAAATACCTTCTTGGTCGGCGCTTGTATTTGCAGTTTTGCGCTCTCTACGGCTGAGACCCCCACGTGGTTACGTGCCTTACACTTTTTTATTTTTGGTATTTTAAATTCGCTGCAATTCGTTTCGATGAATACCTTAACCCTCAAAGATTTACCCCAACAAGATGCCAGCAGTGGCAACAGTTTCTTGTCGATGATTATGATGGTGTCGATGAGTATCGGTGTGGCTTTGGCTGGGACTTTAGTCAACGTGTTTACGGCCTATTATGGTGCTGCACAAATCGAAACAGCATTCCATAGCACCTTGATTTTACTCGGCTGTATTAACCTGATTACCGCAGCGATTTTTTGGCAGATTCCTAAACATGTGGATGTCTAAATCCGTGTCATCGGGCAAATCTATGACAGATCAGCCATTAAAGGGTTATGATAAAAGAGATACTTGGATACATTTTCATGCCTAAAAAAGCCAAATCACGTACCACAAAAAGTTCACTCAAAAAATACAGCCCGATTATTGCACTCAGCGCTATCAGCGGCGTCTTGGTGGTGGCAGGACTGGGTTATTTAGCCGTTATGCCGCATCGCCCTGCATCTGCAGAAGAATATCCAGTCAAAGGTTTTGATGTTTCCCATCATCAAAAAGATATTCAATGGTCAAAAATTTCACCTAAAAAATACCAATTCGTTTATCTCAAAGCCACAGAAGGTGGTGATTTTAAAGATCGGAAATTTCAAGATAACTGGCTGCAAGCGCGGGAAAACGGCTTTTTAGTTGGGGCCTATCATTTTTACCGTCTGTGCCGTGATGGCAGGATTCAGGCAGAAAATTTTATTGCTTCCGTGCCGAAAAAAGCCGATGCCCTTCCCCCAGTGATTGATTTGGAATATGACACCAACTGCATTAACACCTACAGCAAAGAGCAGTTACTCAAAGAAATCACTTATATGCATGATCGCTTGCACCACCATTATGGCAAACAACCGATTTTTTATACCTCGAAGTCTTTTTATAATATTGTCTTAGCTGGCGAGTTTAAACAGACGCCGCTGTGGGTCCGTGAGTATAAAGGCCCACCCGATCTAAAAAACAATCCGAAATGGCTGATTTGGCAACATACCAATCAAGGACAAATTCAAGGCATCTCGACCAGCGTCGATTTAAATGTATTTTCAGGTGATGATAAGGCTTGGACTGATTTTTTAGACAAAAATGGCGTTTCCCCGATCAAACCCCGTTGATTTATTCACCGACTCAGGACAACATCGAACAAAATAATCCATGAAAACTGAGTCGCAGGATGCGTATTTTAAAAATTTTTCTTATTATATTTTCAGTCTTTATGATCCTCGCCATCGGGATATTGGCATATTTGATCCAACCTTCAGGGACCTTGGCAGCGTTTAAAACGTGGCATTATCAACTTCCCACACAAAGCACTACAGATACTCGCTCAGCGGCGCCCTATCACGTGAAGTTCTTTGGTGTTTCGACCTTACTTTTTGACGATGGCCAAGAGCAACTCCTCATCGACGGCTTCTTTAGTCGACCTTCACTCAGTCGGACCATATTCACTCAGATTCAAAGTGATCAGCCTTTATTAAAAAGCTATATCGACCAATACGACTTAAAACGTACACGTGCTATTTTCGTGACTCATTCACATTATGATCATGCGCTCGATATTCCAATGTTGGCCCACCAGCTCCCTAAAGCCATGATTGTCGGCTCTAAAAGTACCTTAAATATTGCACGGGCGATGCCAATCGCTGAATCACAATTACACGAAGTTCAAGCTTGGCAACCGATGCAAATCGGTAAATTCACCATTACTGCCATCCCCTCGCAACATACTCCGCCAACGGCCGTTAATGATGATTTGGGAGAAGAAATTTCGCAGCCACTGCAACTCCCTGCACATTTTAGTGCGTTTAAAGAAGGTGGATCGTATGATTATCTCATCCAACATGGGCCGCATTACAGTTTAGTCAAAGCCAGTACTGGTGCTGTGCCCAAACAGTTGCAAAAACTAAAAGTCGATACTTTATTTTTAGGCATTGCCCAACTTTCCAAGCAAACGGCAGCGTTTCAACAGCAATATTTCAAAGAAACCTTAGCGATTCTTCAACCCAGTACCGTGATTCCAATTCATTGGGATAATTTTTTCAAACCACTGAATCCAGAGCTCAAATTTTTGCCCCGCTTTGCCGATGACACCCCTCAAAGCCTAAATCTATTAATACAGTCGGCAGCAACTCAAAACACCAAGGTGGTTTTACTCAGTCAACCTGTGTCGTTCGAGTTAAAAAATTGAGGAAAGCGATGGATTGACTGTGCGATACTGATATTCAATTTTTAGGCACTGATCTAACTAGGCATGAGGAAAATCATACATATCGACATGGATGCATTTTTTGCATCTGTAGAGCTGCGGGAACGTCCAGAACTCAAGCAGCTTCCTGTTGTTGTGTCTTCACATCACCCTCGTGCAGTCATCTGTGCCGCATCCTATCCTGCACGTGAGTTTGGTTTACGCTCTGCGATGTCGATGGCACAGGCCCGTAAACTCTGCCCACAGGTCGTGGTGATCGAACCTAATTTTGAAAAATATCGTGCTGTTTCGGCGCAAATTCATGCCATTTTTCAACGCTATACGTCGCTGATTGAGCCACTTTCTTTAGACGAAGCTTATTTGGACGTCACAGAAAATTTACAACACATTCCGAGCGCCACCGAAGTCGCTATGCGAATTCAGGCAGAGATTTTACAAAGCACTGGTTTAACTGCCTCCGCAGGTGTCGCGCCCAATAAATTTTTGGCTAAAGTCGCTTCTGATTGGAACAAACCCAATGGCATTTGTATTATCAAACCTTCACAAGTTCTGCATTTCATCCATGACTTGGCACTGAAAAAAATTCCTGGTGTGGGAAAAGTCACTCAAGAAAAATTAAAAGCCATGCAACTCAATACATTGGGTGATTTACAACAAATTGAAGAAGCCGTTCTGATTCATCATTTCGGTAAATATGGCCGACAACTCTATCTGTATGCACAAGGGATTGATGAACGACCGGTCCAATCTAGCCGTGAACGTCAACAGATCTCCAAAGAAACCACTTTTGATGATGATCTCACCCTGAGCCAATGTCGGCCCTATTGGCCCAAACTGATTGACCAAGTTTGGTCTAGTTTAGAAAAAAAGCAGTTAAGCGCACGTGGTGTATCGGCCAAATTAAAACTGAAGAATTTCCAAGTGCTACAGCACAGTAAGAGTTTTAAAACGTCACTGAATCATCGTGAAGACCTTGCGCAGGTGTTACAGCAATTACTGCATGAAATGCATATTTCTGAGGAAGATCAATTTCGCCTGATTGGCGTAGGGGTCTATCAATTAAGTGCGCAAAACCAAGAAGCACAACTTTCGCTGCTCTAAAAACTTCAAGAAGATCGTATTTGCTTAAGATTTAGGCAGAAGAACAAAATTAAAGCAATTAGCTATTCACAAAGCCTAAAATTAGAGTACTCTATCAGCGCACTACATTATCCGTGTATGCGCTGAGATGCTGAAAATCACCTTTACTTTCAGCATGCTGTCCTGTGATTGGCGTGACGATCAAATCCGAATATTACAGGGCAACTCTGTTGTCAATCATGGAATACCCCGCTGTATGCCTTCTGAAAAATCTGCTCCAAATCCTCAAAATATTTCACAAAATCAAGAACAACGCGCTCGTAAAGCCGCATTAAGTAGCTTCATTGGTGCCGTAGTCGATTGGTACGATTTTTTACTTTATGGCATTGTTGCCGCACTCATTTTCAAAGATCAGTTTTTCCCCAGTATTGGCAACAATATGGGCACACTTGCCGCCTTGGCGACCTTTGGCGTTGGCTTCTTGTTCCGCCCCTTAGGCGGCATTGTGTTTGGACATTTTGGTGACAAGCTGGGTCGTAAGAAAATGTTGGTGCTCACCGTCATCCTGATGGGTATTTCGACGGTCGGCATTGGTTTATTACCCAATTTTGCGGCCATCGGTTGGTGGGCCCCGATCCTGCTCGTGACACTTCGAGCAATACAGGGTTTTGCGGTTGGTGGAGAATGGGGCGGCGCTGCCCTGATGGCTGTAGAAAATGCCCCGAAAGGCAAAAAAGCCTTTTACAGCAGTGGTGTACAAATTGGCTATGGCGTAGGACTTGTTCTTGCAACAGGCGCTGTGTCTTTGATTATTGCCACTTTGGGCGAAGATGCTTTTGCTGATTGGGCATGGCGAATTCCCTTTATTGCCAGTATTATCTTGCTGGCTATCGCGATGTGGATTCGACGTGATCAAGACGAATCACAAGAATTCGTCGACAATGTGGTCAAAGCTCAACAAACGCTACAAAAATTACCGATTCTGCAAGCGATTAGCCAACACCCAAAAGCCTTTTTCTACATTATTGCGCTGCGCCTGACCGAGTTACTCACCATGTATTTGGTGACGAACTTTGCACTGAATTATTCCACCGCTCAATTGGGCATGGACAAACAGTTCTTCCTCAATATCACCTTAATGGTTGGTGCCATTAGCTGCTTCAGCATTCCCCTCTTTGCGTGGCTAGCAGATCGATTTGATCATCGTAAAATGTGTGTTCTGGGTGGATTGATTGGTGCGCTTTCTGCCTTTCCATTCTTCATGGCCCTTGATGCTCAAAATACTTGGCTGATTATTGTCGGTGCAATTTTCCTTGCCAATATTGCCCATGATATGGTGGTGAGTGTACACCAGCCGATTTTTACCTCCTTGTTTGGTACCGCCTATCGCTACAGTGGCGCAGGTGTCGGCTATCAAGTGGCCAGTATTATCGGTGGTGGCTTTACCCCAATGATTGCAGCAGCTTTGGTGATTTGGGGTGATGGTTCATGGCATTATGTGGCAATTTACCTTGCTGTCGGCTGTTTATTGACGGCCTTAGTTGCAGCTACAATGCCTAAAACTCAAGATTAAGTGACCTTTTTGCTTTCAGGATATTCCGCATGACCATCCAACGCCTGCATGTTTCAAAACGCTTCTCCGAAATCGCTATTTCCGGTCAATTGATCCATTTGGCAGGTCAATTGGCAACAGACCTTGATTTAGACATCAAAGGACAAACACAGCAAACATTTGAGATCATTGATCAATTTCTTGCAGATGCCGGCACAGATAAAAGCCAGATTATGTCAGTGACCATTTATCTGAAAGATATTGAACAGGATTATGCCGCATTCAATGAGGTATGGGATGCGTGGGTGTCAGACATTGAAGCATTACCCAGAACTTGTGTTGAAGCCAAATTATACGACCCGCGTGTACTGGTAGAATTAACCGTCGTAGCCGTTAAGCCTGAATAATCATTAAGCCTAAATAACCATTAAAAAAAAGCATGTCTAAAGACACGCTTTTTTTTGCAAAAGGCTTTGCTCTTTGAATCCCTAAGATCCAATAATTTTGATCTTTTTACGTTCCAAATCTGAATATAAATGATATTTTTTCAAATCATTAACCGGTACAAATGGCGCTTGTACACGCTGCTCATTTAAGAAATCTTCGCGTAATTGAACGTACTCAGGCACATCATCATAACGAATGACACGATAGCCTGCCAAAGCGAGCAAAGCATCTTGATATTGCGACTGCTGCATCCGTTTGAGTACCATTGGATCATCTAAAGCGACGATCGCTAAGATTTGGTGCTGTTCATCGAGGACGACAAAGTCCGCCACCATATTTCGATACTTGTTCCGCGTCCGATAATATTTCGTGGTCAACAGTGCATCAAAAGACACATGCGCAAGGATTGTATGCTTAGGCAAAATTTCTTTTAAACGCGTGTAGGTTAATTGCTCATTAATGTTGAAAATAGCACGTTGTTTCAATGCGCTATCTTGTTGCTTAGAATCACCTTCTAAACTTTTCCAAGCCATTATGAGCACACAGAAGAGTAAAATACTCCCTATTACTATGTATATAGTCATCTCATAATCCTTTATATTTCTTATATTTTTGGTTTTTGACATACTTCTTATGAATACGAAGTATACAACCAGTATTATTTTTTTAATGTCCTATTAAAAAAAATAACTCTAACTTTCACACAATACGTATTTAAACTGACAAAAAGTTGCAAACTTAAAGCGTCAAACATCACATGCCACTTCGTTCAGAGTAATAGCATCCATTGCTATATATTGATACTTTAGATCATTCGCTAAAACGACAGCAAGTGCATTTCCTCTCACTGTCTGACAATTCCGATAAGCTGTCAAATTTTGCTCGTATTTCATTGAGATAACCGACGCACATATGGCATTGAGCTTGTAACAACATATAAAAATGCAAACTGTCTGATGCTGCCGAGCATATCAGCCATAAAAAAAGACACCGAAGTGTCTTTTTTTATTTCATCATTTTAAGCGCGTGATTTAGGCTTCGATTTTCCTTTGGGTTTCGAACCGCCAAAAGGTTTTTTCGCTTCACCCGTTTCACGCGGCGGCAGACCAGTATGCTGCGTCAAAATTTGACCACGCTCAGGACGCTTCTTGGTATTTGAAGGACGCGATTGAGCAGCCTTCGTCCGATTACCTTGTTCGCCTGTACGTTTTTGTGAATCACCCGCAATGCTTGAGTTCTTTTTACGTGCAGATTGGTATTGGCCCTCAGCACTACCCGCAGGCTGATACGTCGGAATCAAATGCTGTTTTGAGTTCCCGATCAGATCCTGACGCCCCATTTCTTTGAGCGCTTCACGTAGCAATGGCCAGTTGTTTGGATCATGATAACGCAAGAAGGCTTTATGCAAACGGCGGCGTTTTTCACCTTTCACGATATCGACATTTTCGGTATAACGCGCCACTTTAGCCAGCGGGTTTTTACCGGTGTAATACATGGTCGTTGCAGTCGCCATTGGTGATGGATAGAAGGTTTGCACCTGATCGGCACGGAAACCATTCTTCTTCAGCCAAATCGCTAAGTTCATCATGTCATAGTCCGTCGTACCCGGATGCGCTGCAATAAAGTAAGGAATGAGATACTGCTCTTTCCCTGCTTCCTTACTGAAACGATCAAACATTTGTTTGAAACGGTCATAGGTCCCGATCCCCGGTTTCATCATCTTCGATAATGGACCTTTTTCGGTATGTTCAGGCGCAATCTTCAAGTAACCGCCGACGTGATGTGTCACCAATTCTTTGACATATTCTGGGTTTAACACCGCAAGGTCATAGCGTAAACCAGAACCGATCAGAATCTTTTTAATCCCCGGCAATGAACGTGCTTTACGGTATAACTGCGTTAAAGGTGCATGATCGGTATGTAAGTTTTGACATACACCCGGGAATACACACGACGGCTTACGACAGTTCTTTTCAATCTCAGGATCTTTACATGCCAAACGGTACATATTGGCCGTTGGGCCGCCTAAGTCAGAAATGATCCCGGTAAAGCCCGGTGCGGTATCACGAATTTTTTCAACTTCACGCAAAATCGATTCTTCAGAACGGTTTTGAATGATACGCCCTTCATGCTCTGTAATTGAGCAGAAGGTACAGCCGCCAAAACAGCCGCGCATGATGTTCACGGAGAACTTAATCATGTCAAAGGCAGGAAAACGCGCTTCACCATACGCAGGATGCGGCAGACGTGCATACGGCAAGTCAAACACATAATCCATTTCTTCTGTAGTCAATGGAATCGGCGGTGCATTCAGCCAAACATCACGTTCACCATGCTTTTGCACCATCGCGCGCGCATTGCCCGGATTGGTTTCCAAATGCAAAATACGGTTGGCATGTGCATACAGTACAGGATCATTCGCCACATCTTCATAGGCAGGTAAACGAATCACCGCCAATTCACGCGGCGGCAATTTATGCTTAATGGCTTTTGATGCAGGCTGCAGCTGCACGATTTGCGTATCGGCGTCTAAGTTATCACCTTCACGAACAATCGGATTTGCTACCGCTTCTTTTTGGAAGCCTTGATATTGCGTAACGCTGTCTTTGCCTTTTTCGATTTCACAGCCTTCAAGGTCTTCAGTCATCACGTACGGGTTAATGATCGGATCGACACGGCCAATCGCATCGACATCATTTGATGCGATTTCAATAAACTTCGCTTTTGAAGCCCGGTTATTTTTATTCACAATAAATGCAGTACCGCGGACATCCGTAATCTCTTGGATTTTTTCACCGCGAGCCAAACGATGCATGATTTCCGTGATTGAACGTTCACCATTACCATACATCAATAGATCGGCTTTCGAGTCCATCAATACTGAACGGCGGACTTTATCTGACCAATAATCATAATGTGCAATACGGCGCAGCGAGGCTTCAATACCGCCCAATAATACAGGCACATCTGGATAAGCTTCACGCACACGTTGGCAGTACACGGTTGCTGCACGGTCTGGGCGTTTATTCGGTTGATTATCAGGAGAATAGGCATCATCTGAACGGATTTTACGGTCAGCTGTATAACGGTTGATCATCGAATCCATGTTGCCGGCAGTCACGCCCCAAGCAATATTCGGTTTACCCAATACACGGAACGCTTCTACATTGGTCCAGTCTGGCTGAGCAATAATACCGACACGGAAGCCTTGCGCTTCTAAAGTACGACCAATAATGCCTGAGCAGAATGATGGATGGTCAATATAGGCATCACCACAGACCAAAATAAAGTCACAACTGTCCCAACCGAGTTGATCCATTTCTTCGCGTGACATCGGCAAAAATGGCGCAGGGTCAAAACATGACGCCCAATATTTGTCGTAATCAAACAACGCTTTTGGCGCAGTCTGCATAGTATAAGCAGTAGACATGGCTAGCAATTCTCGGCTGGCAGATGGAATGATCTAAAAAAAGATCAAAGAAGATGAAAGCCGATCATTTTACCATGAATTCCATTCATCATGCTTGATTATAATTTATACAATAGCTACAGAATCATTGAATTGTTTTATATAGACATCAGATGTAATAGTGCTGTAGCACGACTATAAAACAAGATTTAAATAAATCATTTGTAACTTTGCTTTAGTTTAAATCAACCTAGAATGTGCCATGAGTTATCGCATTTTATTCAACATTAAAGCCTGCGCCTGTTGAAATTTGATGTGCATTTCAGGTAAATATTTTTCAATATAAATCTTACGCTTATCTATACTGTCTTGAGTCATCAATGGTTTTACATCAAGCATTTGACGGCGTGTCGTTTCCTGCTGATATTTTTGCCAAAAACTCAATGCTGCATTTGGGTCAAAGCCCGCTTTCGACATAAGATCAAGTGCGAGAACATCAGCTTCTAGTTCAAATTTTGAAACTTTAGGCAGAAAAACCGCTTGCCCAGTCACACTACTGGCAGCCGTTGCAAGCGCGCCGATACCCGCAGTCGAAGAAATCATCGCCACCTGACTAGCAAACAGCAAAGAAATCTTTTCACGATGATGATCACGCAATGCATGTGCCATTTCATGCGCCATCACAAATGCCAATTCATCTTCAGTCAGCTTTAAACTCCAATACAAACCCGTGTTAATGACAATTTTCCCACTTGGAAAACCATGTGCATTTAAATCTTTATTGAGATTCCCACTGACTTGCCAATCCCATTGACTCGAACCTTGACGGTAAAACTCCGCATTTTTTTTGAGTTTATTTAAAACCTGATCCAATTTCGGATCAATGATCAAAAGTTGTTTGTCTTTAGACTGATGAATAAATTGTTGATAAGATCTGTCCGCCTGTTTAGTTAATAATTTTTGAGGAACGATAAAAAACTGTTTACGTTCTGCACCAGCTGTCCCTAAATTCGTGGTACTTACACAAGCTGAAATTAAGATAAAAAATAAAGCCATCATTAAAATAGTTATATTTTTCATAATCGCCTTAATTTTAATACCAATATTGATCTATATATAATTCCAACTAAAAATAAATGCAAAAAAATACGAACAATACGTATAAATGTTAAATATCAACAACTTGAAAATATATTAGATTTTAAAAATGATAACCAAAAATATTTTATTTATTATATTGTGATGTATTTCATTATTATGAGGCACCTTTTAAAAGAAATATTAGACCAAAGTTGTATAATCATAAAAATAGTAAATTCAGCCATTTTTATAGTGTTATTTATATTAAAAAATAGATGTAAAACGAATATTAAATAATAGCTTATTCACATATTTCTATTTTAATTTATTCAAATGTATTGCTAAAAATAAACCGATCATCAAGATAACAGCAATAAAGCTCGTCAACCCAATCCAACCAGACATCTCCCAAACCAAACCACTACTACTACCCAAAATACTAGAACCTAAGTAATAGCAAAATAAATATAAAGATGAACCTACGGCACGGTATTGCAGGGATTGAACTGATACCCAACTACTTGCCGTGGAATGCGCTGCAAAAAAAGCAAAAGTGAATACAATCAGCCCCAAAATGACTGACCAAAATGCCGGAATGAGCATGATCAACAGCCCGAACAACATCATGATCAGCATCGAAGGTAAAACTTTTACCCGGCCAAAGCGTTTCCCCCAACTTGCAGCCCGAGGTGAACTATATATTCCTGCCAAATATGCTATGGAGATTAGTCCAATCCATGTTTGAGAAAGTTGATAAGGTTCTTCTAATAGGTGGTAGCTCATATAGTTAAATATAGAGACAAAACATCCCATGAGGATAAAGCCTTGAAGGAATAAAATTCTCAGCTTTGGATCTGCTAAATTTTTAACGAAAGATTCATAAAATCGGTTGAAACGAATGGGATAAGCTTGAAAATGTTGAGATGCTGGAAGTAATAAAAAGAATGCTGTGGCTATACATAGGTTAATGATGCCGATAATCATCATGGCATTTTGCCAACTAATATAATCAATCAATACCCCGGCAATGAGACGACCACCCATTCCTCCAATCGCAGTACCCGATATATACAGGCCCATTGCAAAGCCTATATCTTTTTGCTCAATTTCTTCACCTATATAAGTCATTGCAACTGCAGCAACACCGCTAACACTTAATCCGATCAGCACGCGATTCAATAAAAATATTTCCCAAAGTGGAAATATAGAACTAATGATTGAAAGTGACGCTGCCAAAAATAAAGCGGTGACCATCACAGGCTTACGACCCGATCTGAAATCAAACCAGTGAATAGCAGCCCAATCGCTAAGGCAATGGTAGAAAAAGATAAAGGAAAGCTGCTATGTGTCGGACTGACATGAAAGAAATTCGCAAAGATGGGCATCATCGGTTGTACACAATACAACGATGAAAAAATTGCGAAGCCTGCTAAAAATAAAGAAAATAAAATGGCAAGAAATGGCCGTGTGCCATATTCAATATAAGGAGAATTTGAGGCTAAATCAGACATGAGCTTTCCATCAATGACACGGATAGTATACGCCTTTCAGTCTTTAATTTATAAATCACATGAAATGAATGATGAATTCTTTCTTTTTTTCTCATTACTTCTTTTTCTTTTCCTCACACATAAAAAAACACCCCCTGAGATATCAGGGGGTGTTTCGAATAATGAGCTGGCGATGACTTACTCTCACATGGGTAACCCCACACTACCATCAGCGCTAAGAGGTTTCACTTCTGAGTTCGGGAAGGGATCAGGTGGTTCACTCTTGCTATTGTCGCCAGCACAACTGTTATGACTTTGCATTTGGTCTTATCTTTTCAGTGCCGTTGCTTGGTCAAATGAGTTATTAACAGAAGTACTTGAGTTAATTTAATGTGTTCAATTTTACTTAGCTTTTCAACTAAATCAAGTTTGATTGATTATATGTGAATCAATTGATGCTTTACATACAACTGTTTGGGTGTTGTATAGTCAAGCCTCACGAGCAATTAGTATTGGTCAGCTTCATGCGTCACCGCACTTCCACATCCAACCTATCAACGTCGTAGTCTTCAACGGCTCTTTAGTGGACATAAAGTCCAAG
>NZ_VPCH01000061.1:0-17607 GCF_013418285.1 Acinetobacter sp. YH12152 | reverse complement strand
TATAAAGAGTTCCTGTACCGCCATACTGTCAGCGCAGTGCGGTATCGAAAGGTGCAATCTCTAAGATTGCATGGGTCGCAAAGATTCCCCCACCATAGCTCTTAGCTTGGTGGTGGGAGTATGTCAAGTCCTCAACTACGATCATTGCGTGGTTTTTGCTGAGAGTTGTAGTGACTTTGTGCAAGTAGTCATGCCGAATATTGGCAATATGATGGTGTAATTTATTGATCTTTAGATTCAGTTTTTTCCAGTTTTGACTAAATTTGGTTTTCTTTCTCAACTTGCGTTGAAGCCTAGCTAACTTGACCTGATTGGCTTTAAAGCTATTGATCGGGTCGAATACCTGACCACTAGAGGTTGTGATTAACTTTTTAACGCCCAAGTCGATGCCAATGGCTGATTTTGATGGGTGGATAGGTTGTTCGACCTCACGATTAGTACAAAATGAAATGTACCAAAGCCCACAAATTTTCTTAATCGTGACACTTGTGATTTTGCCAACAATTTCCTGTGATTTTTTAAACTTAATTCAACCTGTTTTTTTAGGCAAAGAAACGCGATCACCGACAACATCACAATCCTGAAACGGAAGTCTAAACGATTGCTCACCATCAGATTTTTTCTTAAAGCGTGGCATGAGTGGTCGAAGCTGAACCTCGCTACCATCAGCTAATTTAAAGAATCTTGGTTTTTTAGGTTTGAATGGTTTTTGCTTCAACTTCGCTTGTTCTTTGGCGTTATAGAACTTCTTCCATGCTGTAGCAAGATCACGGATTTTTTGCTGTAAGCAAGCTGAATAGGTATCACCAAGAAAAGAGAACTCTGGTATTTTCTTGAGTGGTACTAAGTTTTTCTCAATGGTTTCATAGCGAATAAATTCATCTTTAGCGAACATTTCAAATGATTTAGCGAGAATTTGATTCCACACAAAACGAGCAGAACCGATTGCTTGATTAAGCAATATTCCCTGTTCTTGATTAGGCAAAAGCCTAAACTTGCAATGTTGTGAAATCTTCATTAAACCATTGTTTAGGAAAGAGTTATTAATAAATAACTGTATCAGAAATTGGTGATATATCCAAGAAAATATTAGCTTTATTATGGCTTACGCCACTCGCTTATATCCACCACCTCACTGTCGGTGGGGGTCTTACGCTCGATTAAAGATAAAAAATATACTAGTATCCTGATGATAGCCGTCAAAGTACGATCTCTAGCAGATCATGGATCCTGGTATAGCGCGTGAATTGAGCTAAGTTTTAGAATGAGAGAAATATGGGTTTTAGATTTCGTAAAAGTATTAAATTATTCCCGGGTTTTAAAATTAATCTGACCCATAAAGGCATCAGCAGTGCCAGCATTGGCAAACCTGGTGCTTCTCTAAATATTGGGAAAAAAGGTACGCGAACCAGTGTCGGCATTCCAGGTACGGGACTATCTTACTCTAAACACCAACCTTACTCTAAAAAGACCCGTGTTCCACAACCGACATCGCTAGAACACACGGAATATAATCCTCAGAATTTAGAACAACCGAAGACAAAGATCTGGCCTTGGATTATTTTTGGAATATTGTGTTTTATGGTGGGTGCCGTCATTTTTTAGCAAGAACAGCATTGTATTTTAATCAAAAAAAATGCCCAGATGGATGAATGGGCAAACTAAGGAATTAATATCCTTCAGAAACTCCAGCGCAATTCTCGCTACTTTCAGTAAGCAACTCTGGCTCAATCATGATGGTCTGACTCAATCGAATCGAGGTAAATCGATCCATCACAATTGGAGCAGAAATTATGCTTGAATACATTCTTGAATGATGCTGAAAAGTCTTTGAGTTTTAATTAATAAATAAGAGTATCCATGTCTACCCTCAACTTTACTTATTTTCAGATAGCAACCAATCGAGAGCACTCATTTTTACAATACCATTATAATTCGCTTCAGTCCCTATCGTGTCTAAGGTAAGCAAATACTTGGGATACGAATCAGAAATTTTCTGTAATGGACGTAACTCTCGGCTGAGTGTCTCCTCATTGAGCGTTTCTAATGCCACCTGATAATAAGTTAAATTCTGTAAAGTATCGACAGCAACAAAATCAATTTCATATTCATCAACCCGCCCTACATAGACCGTATAACCTCGTCTGACAAGCTCAAGATAAATCACATTTTCTAAGATATGACCTTGATCAGCATTAGCATCAGGCAACATAATCCGGCGCAATCCGACATCAACTAAATAGTATTTTTCAGAGGATTGTAATAACTCACGCCCGCGTACTTTAAATTGTGCGGCACTATAAAATAACAAACTGTCCTGTAAGCCCTGAATATAGCGTTTTACTGTTTCAAATGAAATCTTAACCCCACTTGAAACAAAGGTATTTTTAATTTTATTGATGGAAATAGGTGAGCCTGTCACGCTTGCCAAATATCTTGCGACACGCTCGAGAGAGTTAATATCGGCAGTATTCAAACGGGGAATAACATCTTTAAACATTACACTGGCATAGACCGCTTGCAAGTAATCATAGGTTTCCTGCTGGCTGGTCATGGCAAGCGTATAGGGGAAACTACTGCGCGTGTACATGGCATACAAATCACGATTGGATAATTGTTGGATGATCGGATTATTTTCAATATGCCACTGTTTAAACTCTTGGAATGACAAGGGTAAAACATGTTGCTCGATATAGCGTCCTGTGAGTAACGTCGCAAGTTCTCCACTTAGAAAGAATGCATTTGAACCTGTAATATATAAATCGATATAATCCCGAACATATAAAGAGTCGACTACTTTTTCAAAATTTTTAACATGTTGTATTTCATCTAAAAAAACATAATTTTTTTTACTTTTATCAACTTTGGACAATACATAATCATGTAGTTTACGGTAATCGGTGAGTTCTTCAAATTCCATAAATTCGAAGTTGATGGCAATGATGTTTTCGGCTTGTACACCCTGTGCTTTTAGGTCTTGTTGAAACATCGCTAACAAGGTGGATTTTCCAGAGCGACGTACACCCGAAAGCACTTTAATGACATCATGGTTTTGCCATGTATTCAGAAATTTTAAGTAGCCATCACGTCGAATATTAGCGCTTCTCATTATTTACACTTAGAATCTAAAGTTCTAATTAATTCTATCAAAGTTTAGAACCTAGATGTAAAAATATTCAATTTAAAAAAAAGTTTAAAGTTTAAGTGAAACATTCAAAGCTACTGTTGAAGCATGCAAACAGTAGATCTGATAAAAATCCAAATTCTGTCTTTTTAATTATTTTCCATGTCATGTTATGTCATTGATGCTGCGACTTAACTGCTATATAAATTAAGTGAAAAGTAAAAGGAATTAATATGTTAACTAGAGTGGAACTCATTTTTGTTGTGCTGATGGTCTCAGCCTTAATCCTAATTGCTTATGAAATGCTAAAAGGTTTATTTTAGAGCATCTATACAATTTTTGATCAAAAAAAAGCCCACAGAGGGAATCTATGGGCGAAACTAAGGACCTTGACGGTCATTCAGAAACTACAGCTAGTTTCTGGTTGTGATTCTAAAGTGAATTAAAAACAACCACATTGGCTGAATATATCAAAATCTAAATCATTGATAAATTCTAGAAAATTAATTTACCCCCTCTGCTGCTCAATACAGTAATTCACCAAACAAATCCGCTCTAATCTCTTCCAGGCTCAAATCTGATTTCATCCTATTACAGATGGGATGAACCAGCAGGCCATTCTCTAGAACGCCTTGCCCACCTACGGCTTTGGCAATCCGATGATCCGATTCAGTAGAATCAAGATAGATCAATCCATCACAAATGAGGCAAAAGTTATGATTACCCACCACAAAATTGTGCTTAAGCAGACTCTTGGTTAATGCCGAAAAGGCCTTTGGCTTTGACCGAGAAATTGGACTAATCGACTCCACATATCCCACCACATTCTTGACTACTGCATCATCATAACCACCCAAAAACCTTTCGACATAGAACTCGTTAAAGTTTATGTACTTGAAGGCCTTAGACATGGACTGAATAAATGTATTCAGGCATTTCTCATCATCAAAATCAACCTCCATTTCCAAGCTTAAGCAAATAAAGGCTTTATAGACAATTTGTAGCCGATCATAGCCCTTGATACCACTGCCGAACTTACCGACCGTTTCGGTGGTCGCCACGGGGAAATTGGCGATCAAAAACTCAATACTACGGCGTACCCGGGTGAAGTCCTTGAAACTAATCTTTCGATGATGAATCTGCATGCGGCTTTCATGAATTTCATACACAATTGAAAACCATGCAAGAAAAGAAGTAATCTGAAAACGCTGATCCTTATAAAAATATAAGTATGGATGTAAGCCCAAACTCGGAACCGTTATTTAAAACCTACTCAATGTGGGTTTGATGTTTAATTCCTACTTCACCATCAAGAACCTAAAGCATCTGCTTTAGGGATTACCTCAATTCCATAGGCTGTCACGGTGTAACTCACCGCCTTAATCACCACTTATGCAGTGATTAAATCTTTATCCGCATATCGCAGGATATTAATTGATGCATTAACGTCACGATTTTGGATGGTTTGGCAAACTAAGCACTTCCACTCTCGCGCAGAAAGTGTGAGAGATTGATTTAATTCACCACAGCACGAACATATTTTACTACTTGGGAAGAATCGACCAACCGAAAGTACCGATTTTCCATGCTGTTTGGCTTTATAAATCAACTGCCTTTTAAACTCATAAAAACCCATATCGGATATAGCTCTTGCGAGTTTACGATTCCTCAACATGCCTTTAACATTCAAATCTTCAATCGCAATCACATCAAAACGTGTTACCAAATCCGTTATGACTTGATGAAGATTATTCTTGCGTAGACAGGCAATTTTATAGTGCAGGCGAGATAGCTTGGCTTTTGCTTTTTCTCGATTCTGACTCCCTTTTTTCTTACGACTAAAAGACTTGTTGAGTCGTCTTAGTTTTGCAAGCTATCTTTTAAGTGGTGCGTTAGAAGGAATAACCTCACCATTTGAAAGGGTGGCAAGATTAGAGACACCCAAATCAACACCGATACTTAAACCTGTTTTCGGTTTAAGCTTTTCGATCCGGGTGAGTTCGACAGCGATTGATACAAACCACTTACCACCTTGTTTAAATATTTTGGCCGAGAGAATTTTACCCTTATAGCGCTTGATATCCGCAGAAGCCTGCTGTCGACTCAATCCAAACCAGCTCATCAAACGATTGGTAACCAAACGACCTTCCCAGTATGCAAGGAGTTCAATGGCTCTCATTCTGAGAAGCACTTCATGCTTATCTGTCGTCATATACCAATCAGTCAATAAATCGTAGTTTTAAGATTACCCCATAGCAAATGTACAGTAAACATTTTTTACGGTATTTTTAAAGCAATTGGATTTTTAGTCTAATCTCAGGGGAGCCATGATTTATTTGCTATTTTCACCCATCCACATTAAATAATTATTTTCTTTCCCTTGAGCATATGCCCACTCTGCCACCTTATGTGACCGCTCTTTATCTGTTAAAAAACCAAGCACAGATATCCTATCCACAATAATCAAATCCTGTTCTTCATTACGCTCTTGCCACTTATGCAAAAATTCATCAGATGCCAGTAGATTACTTTTCTTAGAATTACAGCTTGAATCTGCCAATACAAAGTTATGACCTGTATCCGATGGGTACATAGACCATGGAATGAAATGATCAACGGCGTAATTGCCATTTCGCATCGGTTTACTGCAGTAGAAGCATTTACAGTCTTGCAGCTCGACCAATACATTTGCTACCGCATTCAACTGGTTTCTACTCGGCTCAAACATGAATTGTTCAAGATTCGGCAACTGATTCAAAATAGGTGCATTGCTGCTGTTCTTACGGATATAGTCAATCCAACGTTTCTGGCAAAGCTCTTCGATGATTTCACTGAACTGTCGTAAGCAAAACATGACTTGAGGCAAAAGGATGAGCTGCTTTCCACACCGATCAAGCTGATATAAAAACTCAAAATTTTGACCATTGATGTTTTGCAGATAACGGACTGGCATGTCTTTTACAGTGCGAGCGACATCTTTAACTAGCTTCAACCATACCAATGAATCTCGTCTTAACAGTCCAAGGGATGAGTAACTCTGACGAAGCCCAATGATTCGATTTACAATCGCTGCTTGCTTACCATTATTTTGATTTAAGATCAGTTGACCTTCATTATTAAAGGTATATGGCACTGCTTGCTTCCAATATAGCTCGATAAACTTCTCAGCGATATCCGTATATTCGAGTGATAGACTCTCACCTGAATCTTTACCTTTTTCAATAGCTAATCGGCTTAGGCTAATCAGCAACGCAAATTTATAGGTGCTACTAAAACTACCCGACTGTAAAATCAGCTGAATATTTTTTAAGAATTTAAGTTGTTCTTGTGCAGCAGGTGTATGCGCATTAATCCTCTACTAAATAGATAATATAATTTGGATCATTCATTAAACATAGTCAAAGTATTCACCAAGTTTAATTCACGACAAAGCATGAAATTTGTCTGCTCGAATAACCTTTCAAACACTGGATGCCCTGATAATTGCTGAGTACCACGAAATGGATGATCTCGATATTCTGGCATTACCGGAAACTCTGCATTCCTCACTCTCAGCTCAAAGCTCAATGCATCAAACCAGTCTTTATCAAAGCTCTTGTCTTGAAGTTTAACCAGCTCGTTTGCCGCTACCGGGTACGTCACCCAGAGCTTACACATCATTCCCTGTTGCTCAACTTCCTTTGTATAGCTATCCGTTTCTGATTCAAGAACAGAAGAAATCATATTCGTGATCTCCCTGATATGCTTTTGAATGTTCTTATAAGCATTCAACTGAGGGTATCCCCTCTGCAGGGCAATTAACTCATTTAGGAACTTCCTTAAAGAATTTTGTGAGAGATTGTCATTGGCAATATCAAACGACTCCTTGTTACCGAAGTTTGAGCGATCTTCCATAATCATAGGCCCACAGATATAGATATTTTCAGGAATGGTCAAAGCATCTTCCTGATCGCTAATGGTGAGTAATCTGGACTTAAGCGAATGATTATCCCGGCACCATTTCTCGTAGAACTGAAGTTCTTTTAACTCAGGCGTTAATGTAGGTGTGTAAAAACTTCGGTATTTGTTGGTCTTAGTGCTATAGGTGGAACTGAGCTTATTTGCTGAGTAAACCGTTTGGGCCTTCTCTACCACAGCCTTAAGCCTACCTACCAACTCACCTTCAGTAGCAACAATTTTATAAAGAACACTATTCACGTCCTTCATAAAATCCCTAATCAAAGAAGCTAAACCCGGTTTATCACTGGCTTTATCCTTCACCTCACCAATTGGGATCATGGCGATCTGAGTTTTTTTGAAGCCAGCATCCCCAGTGATACGAGTGTATAAAGTCCCACGAATAAGCATGAAAATTGAGAGCATATCCAATGAGCTCTTAACTTTATATTCAAGCTCTGTCTGAGTTTCATCATTAGATACCAAGTAGAAATCTTCTACCAGAATCGTCAGCAAACGATCACGTTCATCGCCGTTGACCCACTCATTTTTCTCTTTATCCAAATATCCACCACGTCCCCGGTAAACAAGCTGGGCGATTTCCATTAAAGAGGCTTCAATTGCGAAACGAGGCATGGCAGCAATGATTGAATCACAGTTCGGGAATGAAATCCCCCTAGCCGCAGTCGAAGTAATCAGTACGACTTGCAATGTCTCTTTGCGATCCAGCAACTCTGTACGGTGGTATCCCATTAACTGGCTATCAAAAATGCCAATCTTAGAGCGTCCAACCACTCCTTCATCGACTAATGCATCTCTGAGTGCGGCCAATGCATTTTTATCCTGAGCAAAGTAGATAACTTGCTTTTTACCATCTTCAAGATTCTTTTGAATAAGCTCGATAGCAGTCTGTTGAGTCCTTTCCCCAGCTTTCTGGCGAAATAGATGAGTCAGGTTCTTATCCAATCCAAAATCATCTGTTTCAGGGACTACGGCGTATTGCTTGAGCATATATTGGATTTTAAGATCACTTGCCGGGTAACAATTCGCCATGATATGGATACTAGAACGAACAGAGTTACCATCATCCAGATCTGCAGTCTGCATCTTGAATGGGAAATTACCCAAAGATGGAGAGATGAACATTTTTGCTGGTAACTGGTCCTGTTTCTTCATGTAATTTTGGATTGCATTCACATTACTAAGGGATGCATCTGCAAGAATCACAGTCACCGTAAATGGAGAATTACCTTGAAACGGTTCAATGAAGTTTTTGGAAAGGAATTTCAGCATCTCATTGATAAAAGTACGTGTACCTGAATCCCCTGTAATTTCATCAAACATCACCACAATGTTAGGGAACTTTTTGGCAAACTCTCTCCGTTCGATTTTGGCCTCTGTCGGCTTCTTATCGATTTTGTATTGGAACATTTTTTCCAGCCCATCCAAACTGGAAGCTGCCACAGTTTTATTTTGGTTTTCCCTTGGGTTTCGTGGTCCAGCTGGTGTGGTGTTATATGGCATGAATGCCTGACTTGCTACAGTCATCGTCAGTTTATTGAGCTCTGGATGGAATACAAGTAATTGCTGGGTCGCTTCCCCTAATGAATCAAACACTCTGGCAAACTTCTTATTGGTTGCCGTAATTTTAGATTCTGAAGTATTGGCATAGCGTCTATTGGCATTTGCATTCTGTTCCAGGTCTTTGAGCTTTCGGTATTCATCTTGTTTGAACAATAGAACACTTGAGCCATGATCTATCTTCATATCTTCAACACCACCCACAATAGCGGCACCACGCGCATTCACCTTACAATCCGTATTGTGAATCTTCGAATAGATTTGCTGTGCCTGTGTCACCACATCACTGTTACTGGTAATCGTAGCTGATATTTTAGATAAATCACTGACCACATCATCGTTAATCAACACTCGTGGACTGGTATAAAAGAAAAAAAAGCCTTCCAAATCTGCCAGCAAAGTCTTAACGCTCGATGTTTTCCCAATCCCCGGCGTACCAGTCAAACAGATGAAATTCACTTGGCCTTGTTTACTTTCCTTCAGTGCCAGTACTACGGCGGATTTATGCAAATCACGTAAGGTGAATGAAGTTTTATTCTCAATTTTTCCCTTACGAATTGTTTTAAACTCAGCCAGCACCATCTCTTTAAGTTTTTGGTTATGGTCTTCGTCATCGACTTGCCGATCTATCAAGTCAAAAACCCACTCTAAAGCCAGTGGCTGGTTAGGATTCACAAAATCCTTAAGCCTTTCGGTAATAGTGAAAGTAAGATCCTGACCGTAGGAAATATCGCTAATATTTTTGGACACGATTTCCGAGATGTTTTTGACAGGTTCATTCACCAGATAATTCAGAATCTCAACTTGCAGTTTCGTACGTTCATCCATATCGTCCAGACTCAGAACGTTATCCTGATACTCCTTGCCCAGCTGATACATAATTTCCAGCTCTGGGGATTTATCTTTATCCGAAAATTCAGCAGAAATGTATTCACTTCCCCGGCTGGTGATCGCCATCACACTCAGACGAATATTTGGCATGTCATCTTGTTCAAACTTCCATTTAAAAGAATCAACAAAAGTGGTTGCATACGAACAGCCTTGCGCCATCTTAAATAGGACTTTTTCCTTACGGACATAGGCTCTCAAGTATTCACGTAGTTTTTTTGAGAACTTAAATGGGATCTCTTGAGCTTCTGCATTCACGTATGAGAAAACACTTTGCGATTCAGAATGTTTGATGTAACGCTTGTACTCTTGCAAATAGGTACAAGAATCCTTGGCATTGAATTGTTCTGGTTCACCTAAAACGTAAAATAATGAATATTCCTGAACCAGCACATGATAGTTGGCTTTGACTTTGATTACCGCCAAGAAATCAGCACGACCAAACATACCCTTACCAAACATTTTAGCGTGGGTAAGACTGAATTGTTGATTCCATGTTTCCAACGCCTTCTCCTTGAAGGCTTTAATAGCAATATGTTCTTCCTCAGTTGTGTAGTCATCTACAATGGTCTGGGTTATATCATTTGGCATTGTCAGTGGACACCAGATGCCAGATAAGCTCCAATTTGGTCTTGCATTCGCCGTTTTAGCCCTTGCAATACCTTTTGGCTTGATCTTTCTTAGAAACTCACGAGTATTGGTATAACCATGCCCGAATCCAGTTTTTATCAATTGCTGAAAATAGCTTTCGATATTTTCATGGATAGCGGCATTAATGACATCGCTATATAGCGCTTCCTTCATTTCCTGAAAGACATCAGCAATCTGTTTACTATTCCATTCTGCTACTACAGGATGGCTGGCTGATAATAGCTTTGCATCAAGCAAAGCCATAATCGAACCACGTTTAACAGCGATCTCATAAACCTCGCCCCAAACTTTGGCTTCATTGTTCACCACGGCGCTTACTCCACATCAGTCGCTAAAATTTCTTCAGCTCCCTCTGGAGACGGCTCGATTGGCTCAATCAAGTCTTCATTCATCAGAATAACGTATTCTTCGAGCTTGCCGATTAAGGCTGGCAGACTCATGACAACTTCGCCTTTATTTAGACGACTCGACACTATGACTTCACCAAGCTCTTGAATGCCAGTAGTGCCACGAATATGGGAAGGCTCAAGTACCGGAGTGAAGTTTTTGCCAGCTGTAGGACGTTCAGACTCAAAGTAATGCAGACCACGCAATACAGAGCGAATTGATTTCATTTCATTGGAATCATTCACATCAATAATTTTACTGTGCAATCTAATTCGCTTATCGTTATGAATCGAATGCTCCTGACTGGTTAGCATATAGAAATACGAACAAATACCATTCTGAGTACGAACACCCACAGTACGTTTAGTCGCAAAGCTATATACGGACAAGGATTGTTTATATTCTTTTTGATTGATGATCGCAGTATGGTACTGATGGTGCGGTACCTCATAGACACGACTGTTATCACTGGTTTTTAAGCTCAGTGCTGGGATCGTATCAGACTGGAATGGATAGAAATTCATATTCGGGAACAACTGATCAAGTTGATCCAAAGCACTTTCACTTTCATGAATCAAGTTGCTGGTTTCAGTCTTACCGATCTTACGCTGTGCAAAATGGTGTGAAAGCAATACAACATCTTCAAAACCATCTGACTGCAGTTTTTCGATGATACGGTGCATCGCCTTACTTGTTCTCAGATTGTCTTCAGCAACTGGGGCATGACTGACCTTCTGTAGTGATAAGCGACCCTGTTTATCGTTGATACGCTCAAGTGTATAGACGTAGCAGATGTAGCCATAATCTGGTTTAAGAAGTAGCAAATCCTTCTGATGCTGATACTTAAATTCCACATCATTCTCAGGTCGAGAGTTATAACTAATACAGGCAATTTTGTCCTTAGTGCCCTCAAATGGGATGATGATTTCTGAATATCCTGACAGTGCTTCAATTGCAGCCTGAATACGGTAAGTCACTGTTTTATCCATAGCGAGATTCACCGGGGCACAAACTCGCTCACCATTTTGATTACCATAAGGCATAGGATCTGGTTGATACTTAAGGCCCTGTACCTTCACAATAGCATCATCATTGTTCAGCAACTTCTCAAGGGTATAAGCGGTGGCATACGCTCGTTTACACTCAGGATTAAACCCACCTTTTTGGATCTTTTTTGATTTCCTTTGAAATTGGGCTTTTTCTTCATTCTCATGTTCATCAACTGAGTCAATTCGCATTACAGGTACATATAAGCGCTCTTCGATACCCAGTTGATTTTTTACTTCTTTAATCAGATGTTTAAGGAATAGATGAATCGCAATCGAAAAACATGACGTACTGATGATCAAAGCATTTTCTTTTTCATCCAAACATAATTGAGCATGGCCGCCTTTTAAGTCACTCAATCGAAATAGCTTAGATGAATAATGAATCATGACCTTGTATTTAGATAACAAGTTGTCATAACTTAAGCTCTCAGGATGATAAAAATGTGGCAGCCCATTGTCGCTGACCTTCTTGTTGGTCGGCACCATCAATACTGGTAAACAAGGAATATTCAGATTACGAGCGACATCAAATTGATCTAGGTCGGTATTAGGATTCTCAATCGGTACCAACGTTCGAATTTTCAGTGTGGAATTAAACTCAATCTCGCTTAGGGCTTTACGAGCATAATCATTCTTTCGAATGATTTCGTCTTGGCTCATTTTCGCCAACTTTTTACGGCTAGCATCCACTATCGAGATGTAGCTGTAAAAGTTCGATTCTTTACCCTTAAATATACTAAAGAACTGTTCCGCATCTTCACCAATTGAACTCTTGAATACATCTAGATTCACAATACTTGGAAGGATGTAGAGTACAGTTTTAAGACTACTATCCTTTTCCATCTCACTAATGATGGAATCCAGATTCGCTTTTAGCGCTGTAGTGATCGTAGACGTGATCACCTCCATTCGCTCATGCATTTTTTCGGTATTGAGCTTTTCGTCTAAGATACGAGTAAGGTTAAGTCGGATTTTTTGAGGATTCTTGAATGCATCAACCAGTTTATTGAATGCCCCTTCAAAATCTGAAATCTTCATGTCTGCCCCAGATAGGACGAAGTACATCATAATGAGCTGGAACATCTCTACTTGAGCAACGCGATCTGAGCACTCTTTGCTTAATCGCTCTTCAGAAATCGGCTGACCTTTATCATCCACAATATCCTTCAGCAGCAATGCTTTATTGATAGTATGCAGACGAGCTTCATAAGCAGTCAGCATGGTATCTGTACCCGAACGGTTGCCTTTGCTTGTCTTATAATTGATCTGCAACTTAGAATTAAATGAACTTACTTTTTCCTCTTTAACAAACTCCCCATTCACCCGAAAGGCATAAGTGACTTCACGTTTTAGAGATAGCCCTTCCTTATCCTCATGACGAATATCATTCATTTCAATTTTTGGTTTTACCCAGATTGGCAAAGCATCTGTTGCTCCAACATAGGCCAGCAAACCATTAAAATCAACTTTACCTACAGCGCCATAGATAGCACTAAAGTCAATACCATAGTCCTTAATGGTTTCCGTTGTTTCCTCATTCCATGGAGCAATTCGATTACCAAAAATCTCAAAGAAAGCAATTGCTTTACGGATATAGGAAACAGCGGACTCACGCTTGAAATCGTTACGCTCAGTCTTCTCAATGTGATCAGCAATGATCTCCATTATTTTGAAGCAATTTCGGATACGAGCTCGTGATAGTGCTTTGATTTCTACGAAATGAAGTAGATTTTGGATATCATTATTTTCAGCAGAACATTCATCATCAAGAATTTCCTGCATACGTTCAGCAACCTCTAATGGCATCTTTTCACCAGCTGAGTAGGACTGCTTCACAATGGCTTTGATTGCCTCGCAAACCTCTTTCACCCATTGAGGTTTGCTGATTTCTTCAGTAACAGTGAAAAGTCGTAATTCGCCATCTTTTGCTTTTAAGTCGTTTGTATATTGCAAAGAAGCTACTTTAGATTGTCCTTTGACTTGCATAGGATACTGAGAATTTTTGGCAATCACTGGATCAGAATATTTGAGATCGCCTAAGAATTGGTTGAGAGAATTCAGTGCCATACCTGTCGGAGCATTTTGAAGTACTTGCCGAACAATTTCAGACATCACTTGGTCTAAATCACGATAGGTCTGGGCAGTTTTAGCTTCAGATTCCTTATCAAATAAGGTACTAATTCGAAGTTTTGAATCTTCAGGTAATAATTGAATATCTTTGATGATGTTATAGATTGGCTTTGAGTCGTTTTTAGTCCCGATTTGCTTAAATACTGCAGACACAAAAGCGGTCGCATCAAAATGCAGATTATGAGAAGGCCCATAATAATTAAAGAAATGAGCTGGTTGATGGTTTTTAAGAGTCCCCACCATGGCTTTTAATAAAGGGGAAAGAATTATTTTAGGTGCGAGTGTACTTAGTTCTGTACTAGAACCATTGTTATTTAATTGCATTAAGTTTTTCCATGATAAAGTTGGCACTAAGAGGTCTTTTTATATTTATTAAATATCAAAATCCTCTGTCTGAACTTTGATCATATTTTTTTTAATTAAGAATGTAAATATAAGTTATTTAGAGATTTCTTAAATCGCTATGAACCCAATGGCATTTACACTTTGACAAAGAATATTGGTTAACTTGGACAGACTAAAACTTAGATCAGTGGCAAAAAAATATTAAAAAACAATACTAATTAGGAATGAGCCAATCCCTATAATTGATTAATTATATCCATCTGAACAAATAACCGCATTGGGTCATCCGAAAATTGAGTAAATATTCCTACGTGTTGGTAGAATTTCATTGCATCGTCATCTAGCACATCAATCACTACACCGATAGCAGGCAGCCCATGTTGATTAATGGAATATGCTGTTCGTAATGCATAAACCAAAGTTTTAATACCTAGCTGTTTATGTTGATGATCAATAGAAACTGCCAACCTTGCCAATAGCACGATAGGGATAGGGTATGCAGGTAAAGATTTAGACTGTTTGGGTAAGGATTCACGGCTTACAGAACTACTTGCCAATGTGAAATAAGCTGCAATCTGGGCTTTATTTTCATTGGATTGGCAAGGTAATACCCATGTTCGACTCAATCCAAGTACATTATTCTTAACTGCAAATCGACTCAGATATTCATTGAGGCTTTGCTTACCACAATCAAAATTTTTTAGATTATGAATCGAAGCATCTGCAACTTCAAAAGTTGTTCCTAATAACAATTTTAAAAGCCCTCTTTATCTAAAAGTTGGGCAGCCTGTTTTAATCGGGTAGGAACGGTATACTGTGCATTACAGACTTCAATAAATCGGTCAAACTGAGCATTGCTTAATTCAATATTTGCTTGCTCTTGTAAAATTTGCGGTGCTTTATCTCGAATCAAGCGAACAAGAAATTCAGTTAATGAAGAACAGCCTAATGCAGCAGCAGCTCGTTCTGCTAATTGCTTTGTTTCAACATCAACACGCATTTCTATACGTTCACGAACAATTGTAGACATATTCTATCTCCTCTAATCTCTAAATATAATTACACTATGTACGGCATATTTCCGTACATTAAATTTTAACATGCAAACAAGTTCAAGTAAAAGAAGAATCCGTGTCCAAGTAGTTGTTCATTTCGCAGTAAAGCGCCAATATTTTTCATCCGTGAGATTATTCACGGCGAAACTTGCACTCCAATCCTCATTTTTAAAGCCAATGGCAGCATCGACACGGTTCACCATCCACTTTGTAATCATTCTTCACATTGTTATAGAAAGAACCGACATGTGTTACACCAACTTCGGTAATCCCCCCTAAAAATAATAGGATCTAAAAGTAGAATTTTCTCTTAAGATACGAGCAGGAGATTCTGCATGAAAACATCTAAATTTACTGACAGTCAGATCATGTCCATCTTGAAACAGGCAGAATCTGGCACACCTGTAGCGACCCTTTGCCGTGAACACGGCATGAGTAATGCTACCTTTTATAAATGGCGTGCCAAATATGGTGGTATGGATACATCATTAATGGCTCGACTGAAAGAGCTAGAAGCCGAAAATACCAGACTTAAAAAGATGTATGCGGAAGAGCGATTAAAGGCCGAAATCATCCAGGAAGCGATGGCAAAAAAGTGGTAAAGCCATCTTGCCGGCGTAAGATGGCACAACAGGCAGTTGCCCAGCATGCCATTAGTATTCGTTTGGCTTGTAAAGCATTTGGCATTAGTGAAACCTGCTACCGCTATCAAGCCAAACTCAGCGATGACAATGCACTCATTGCTGAACAGCTCATTGAACTCACTGAGGAAAATTCCGATTGGGGCTTTGGTTTGTGCTTCTCGTATTTACGGCATGTTGAGAGTTGCTGCTGGAATCACAAGCGGGTTTACCGCATTTACTGTGAGTTGGCACTGAATCTGCGTATTAAACCGAGAAGAAGACTAAAACGGCATGCGCCTGAACCATTGAAAGAACCAATCCGAGAAAATCAGGTTTGGTCATTAGATTTTATGCATGATCAGCTTTCCGATGGTCGCAAGTTTCGATTATTGAATGTGATTGATGATTACCGCCGCGAAGGCCTAGCCATTGAAGCAGGGTTCTCATTGCCCACAATCAGGGTTATTCGTACGTTGAATCAATTGCTGGAGTGGAGAGAAAAACCGTTAGTGATCCGATGCGATAATGGTCCCGAATTTATCAGTCACGAATTTGTGCGCTGGGCTACTGAGCACGGTATTCGTATTGAATATATTCAACCGGGTAAGCCACAGCAGAATGCGTATATTGAACGCTATAATTGGACCATACGTTATAGTTGGCTGAGCAAGCATTTATTTGATACTTTGGATGAAGTACAAGATTATGCAACAAACTGGTTGTGGCATTACAACCATGAAAGACCACATCAAGCTAACAAAGGAAAGCCACCTCTAATGGCTGCTTAACCTCTACTTTTAACTTCGGTTATTTATGGGAGGATTACCTTATAATTTCTACAATATTTAGTTGCTGTAAACTGATCGCAATGAAACTCTATATATTTAAGCAGCGTGATTTAATAAAGGAAGTAGATTGAAACTGCAAGTTTTATCGGATACTCACAATTCCAAATATTCAATAGCAGAGCAAGCTGATGTCATTATTCACGCTGGCGATTTTTCTAATCGCTTAAGTGGTGCAATTGAGTTTGCCGAAAAATGTAAATCTCTGAATAAAAAATTTATCTTTGTTTTAGGTAATCATGATTACTACAGCTCTAACTACAGTTCAGTCGTGAATTTCTTGAAAGAAAACTACCCAAAAAATGCACTACTTGATGACAACCATATCAAAATACAAGATAAAATATTTGTAGGTGGCACGCTGTTTACGAACTTTCGCTCCAACTCACCACTTACATCTCCTGAGGTACTTTTACAGTCCCAAAAAGATGCTGAACAATCGATTTATGATTTTGATCAAATCATGATTAGCAATGAAAATAGACCTATAACCGCCGATGACTACATAAAACTATTTAAAAAGTATCATCAAAATATTTTGCAGTTTAGAGGGCAAGATCATGTGATTGTTATTACGCATTTTCCACCTCATTTAGCTTGTCTTGATCCATATTGGGGTACGCATCCTGTTGCATCAGCCCTCAATCCCTATTTTATTAATGACCTAGATGTAAAAGGCTTTAAGTTATGGATTGCAGGACATACGCATACATCAGTGGATACTGTAGTCGATGGATGTAGATTAGTGATCAATCCTTTGGGTTATCCACCAGAGCAAGGTAAAAATGGGTTTAGAGAAAATTTGATCATCGAAGTTTAAATAGATATATTTTTCTGAAACTTTTTTAAAGCGTCAGATAACTCGATTTTAACTAAATGTGCGGAATTCTCCATCTATAATCTGTGATTTAGATGGAGATGGATAGCACGCCTTTTCAGTCGGGTCTCTCTTGGTTTTGGATGTATTCTCGAATTACATCAATTGTCGCTCCA
>NZ_VPCH01000060.1:0-18817 GCF_013418285.1 Acinetobacter sp. YH12152 | reverse complement strand
GTTTGATGCAGGCTTGTTTCAATCCAATTTAAATCAATAAGTTCACAAAAATGGTTGAGTGATGGGAGAGAATGTTCAAGAGTGGATTCTAAATGTTCAGATAAAGACATAAAAAAATGAGCGTATTTACATACACTCATTTTTACTACATTTTACTAAAATTTGCTTAACTGACTGGCATTACGCCGAAAGGCGGGTTTTTTAGTCAAAATATAATTTTAAATTTTATATATTTTTAGTTTAAAATCAGATAAATATTATAATTAACTTGATGAGTAAAATTGTGGAATTGGCAGTTTTTCAAGAGCATCTTAGAGCTTATGACTGTGAAGAAATTGTACAAGCGTCAATTTTTACCGGTGACCCATATGCTTTAGATGCAATGCAATATACAAGACTTCGAAGAGAAATCGCTGAAAAATTTAATATTGATCATTTGCATATTCATATGGTTGGTTCAGGTAAATTGGGGTTTAGTATTAAGCCGAGTAGAAGATATGGGTTGTTTAATGATCAATCGGATATAGATTTAGCAATTATATCTCCTGATCTTTTTGAGCAAGTATGGAAGTTGGCTTATCTTTATAATAAAACTGGTGCAGATTGGCCTAGGAAAAAACAATTTTTTCAATATTTAAGCGAAGGTTGGATTAGACCGGATAAATTTCCAATAACCAGTTTTAATCCCTTTTTTGAAGAGTGGTGGGATTTTTTTAGGGAACTGACTATGAAAAGACAGTTTGGTGATTATCCTATTAGAGCCGGTATATATCAATCAAGGTTCTTTCTTGAAGAATATCAGAAGGTCTGTATAAAGCAGTGTAAAGAGGAAATTGAATAATGAAAACTTCTGCGTCTAATAGAAGATTAAGGCTTTTACTGACTGGAATTAATAACGGAACGCTTATTCCTCAGCCGGATTTTCAGCGAAGATTAGTTTGGTCTAATAATGATAAAATCGAATTTATTAAAACAGTATTAGATGGTTATCCTTTTCCAGAAATTTATATTGCGGCTGGTGATGTAAATTCGGATACTGGTGAGGGTATAGAGTTATTGGTAGATGGACAACAAAGAATTACAACATTAAATGAATACTTTAGAGGAGCTGACTCTCTTAAATTACAAGGTATACAAAGCTATTCAGAATTAACTCAGGAACAAAAAAAAGAATTTTTAGAATATGAAGTAGTTCTAAGGGACTTGGGAAATATACCAATAGCAGATATTAAAACTATTTTTCAGAAAATAAATTCAACAAGTTATGGGTTGAATGCTATGGAAATTCATAATTCAAGATATGCAGGAGAATTTAAACGATTTGGTGAGAAAATATCATCTAAAAATTTTTTTGATGAGCACCGTATATTTACGGCAACTGAAATAAAAAGGATGAAAGATGTTTCATATAGTCTTTCTTTGATAGCTACTATTTTAAGTACTTATTTTGATAGAGATCAAGAAATAGAAATATTTTTAGAAAAGTATAATGAAGATTTTCCACATGCATCTGAAATTGAAAGTAATTTAGATTATATTCTTGGTTTAGTAGATGAATTAAGTCGTAGTTCTAACCGAGTCACAAAAAAGGCAGACTTTTTTAGTCTTGCTGTTGAACTATATTTCTACTTGTTTAGTCAAGAGAAACTAGCCATTTTTAAAAAAGATAAGTTTTTGAAAATGCTTTCCAGTTTTTACGCTGAAGTGGATAAAAAAGGTCTATCAGAACAAGTGGATGCAAATGAATATTATCATGCTGTAGTTCAAGGGAGTAATAGTCGTTCTAACCGAATTTTACGAGGCAAAAAAATAAGCAATATATTAGATAAAATTTAAATCATGTTGTAAGATATATCTTAACTAATCTTAAGGTGTATCTTTGCCATGTCAAATTCAGACCTTTTGGACGTTAGTGATAGTCCAGTCAAAACCCGAAAACGCCTGTTTGAAGCAGGGCACATGAAACTATTGGTACTGCATCTCATCTCCCAAGCGCCAAAGTTCAGCTATGACATTATCAAAGATGTCGGCGCAATCGTAGGCGGCGGTTACAGTCCAAGCACAGGGACGATTTACCCAACGCTGAACTACCTCGAAGAACAGCAATACATCTATGCAGAACTAAATGCCGAAGACCGTAAACAATACAGCGTCACACAGTCAGGCTTAGAGCACTTAGAGGCAGAAAAAGCCACAGTAGAGAAAATTCTGTGTCGTTTTGATACCCGTAAGCAGATTCATAACAATGAACAATACGTCGACATCAAACGTGCGATGGAAAACCTAAAAGCATCACTGCGCATCAAAATTCAGCACTGTGAACTGACACCTGAACAGGTGTATGCCATTGCAGAAAAAATCGATCAGGCGGCCGTCGAAATCAGTCGTATGGAGGTGACACAATGAAACAGCATCAATATGAAATTACGCTCAAGCACATTGCCGATGCGCAGGGCAATCCATCGACCTATACAGAAGCTTTGCAGTTTAATGCCTACAACCATGATGACATGTTTAAGGTGCTGGAGCATTTGACTAAAGCGCAGCTCTTAGATGATGAAAAGACCAAAGCCTTTGCTGTGGGTCTGAAACTGTTTGGTGAAACCTTGCTGGAAAATAAAGACCATCCTTTATTTAAAGATTTCATGCCGCATTTCGGCCAATTTATGAAAACCCTAAAACAAACCGTAAAAGCCCAGAACTCAGCCCGCGACGAATAATAGGTATTTACAGATGAATCAACTCCCAAAATTTCATCCCAAACACATGACTTGGCTGATGCCCTTAATCTTGTCCGGCATTATGAGCGGTTCAATTTCCTGCTTTAATATGCTGATGAATAAAGGCTTAGTTGAAGGCTTTCTTGGTATTTGGCTGCGCGCATGGAGCATGTCGTGGATGATGGCCTTTCCGCTCATTTTGATCGTGTTGCCATTGGTGCGTAATACTTTAATGAAGTTTGTACGCCTGCCGAATGAGTCTGCATCCAAATAAAAGGAAAATATACTTAGTCATGAGTTGAATGTGACTGCATAGCATCTTGAATGGTGGCTGTTAATTCAGTCAGCGATTTAACTCCTGCAATACGTTGAATGACTTGCCCGCGATAAAATACTAAGGTTGAAGGTAGTCCATAAACGTTATAGCGCAAGGTTAGTATCGGTGAGGAATCAATATTTACCTTGCCAAATTTGAGCTGTGCATGCTGTGCGGACATTTGAGTTGCGCACTGCTCAAATACAGGGAAGTTCTGCACACAGGGCGCGCACCAGTCTGCATAGAAACGAATCACGGCAAAACCATCGAACCATTCATAGTCGCTGGCGTTATCTTCGTTATATTCAACAACCTGAACCATGTGCTGCCTATTATTAATTTGCTAAATAGTCAGCCAATTATACATAAGTCCATGTTTATTCATTCTGCGGCATTTCTATGTTCAAATAGTGCAGAGATAGATGAATAGTCAATAATTGAAAAGGAAAAACAATGTCACAGCAAAGCATGCAGCAGGTCATTATTACTGAGCCGGGCGGTGTAGATAAACTGGCCTATGAAAGTGTTGCCATCCCAGAAGCGAAAGCAGATGAAGTGTTGGTTAAAGTGCATGCCTTTGGCATCAACCGTCCAGACATTTTACAGCGTCAAGGTTTATACCCAATGCCGAAAGGCGTAACGCCAGTACCAGGTTTAGAGGTTGCGGGTGAAGTGGTTGCTGTGGGTGCAGAGGTTACTTTATTTCAAGTAGGTGATAAGGTTTGCGGTCTGACCAATGGCGGCGGTTATGCAGAATATTGCGTGGTGCCTGAAAGCCAAACCATTGCGATTCCTGAAGGCGTCAGCTTTACTCAAGCAGCGGCCATTCCTGAAACGTTCTTTACAGTTTGGGCGAATGTATTTCAAATGGGTAAAGCCAAAGCAGGTGAAACGGTACTTATACATGGCGGTACCAGCGGTATTGGTACTACAGCGATCATGTTATGCAATGCTTTAGGTATGAAAACCTTTGCTACTGTGGGTTCTGATGAAAAAGTCGCTGCGATTTCAAATATCACTCATGCCATTAACTATAAAACTCAAGACTTTGAGCAAGTGATTAATGAGGCTACTGGCGAGCAAGGTGTCGATGTCATTTTAGATATCGTGGGTGCACCTTATTTAGCGCAAAACTTAAATCTATTACGTCGTGATGGCCGTTTGGTTTATATCGCATTCTTAGGTGGTGCAAAAGCCAAAGAAGTGAAGTTGGGTCAAATCATGATGAAGCGCTTAACCATTACCGGTTCAACCATGCGCGCACGTAACACTGAAGAAAAAGCAGAAATTGCCAAGGGGATTCAGGAAAACGTCGTGCCACTATGGGCGAAAGGTGAATGCCTGCCAATGATCTACAAAACATTTAAGTTTGATCAAATCCAAGACGCGCATGCAGCCATGGATACAGGTGATCATGTGGGTAAGATTGTGGTCGAAGTGATTTAAATATAAATCTTTGATAATCAGTATTTAAATAATTCTGATCGAAAGTAAAGAGAGGGCGTTGTCCCTCTTTTTTTATTGATGTATTAAATTCTAGGCATAAAAAAACCAGCTTATCGCTGGGTTTTTTATTTACACCATCTTCAGTAGTAGAAGAATGGTGCCCGAGGCCAGACTCGAACTGGCACGCTTTGTGGGCGGGGGATTTTAAATCCCCTGTGTCTACCGATTTCACCACTCGGGCTTTAACAAGATTGGAGGCGGAGGTCGGAATCGAACCGGCGTACACGGAGTTGCAGTCCGCTGCATGACCACTCTGCCACCCCGCCATGTCTTGTTGATGCGTATATTAGCAAGCTCTGAAAAAAAAACAATAGCAGATTCATCTGTATGAGCATAAAAGCAGCATACAAGGTAAAAAATTTAAAATAATCATGTATTATGTGCAAAATTGATTCATATCATCACTTGGAGAAGTGCCGTGGCATTAGTTTTAGATGGTCGTGCATTGGCGAAGCAAATTGAAGCTGACTTGTTAACTCGCGTTGAAGCGCTAAAAGAGAAAACTGGTCGTACCCCAATTCTTGCGACTATTTTGGTAGGTGACGATGGTGCATCTGCAACTTATGTACGTATGAAAGGGAATGCTTGCCGCCGTGTTGGTATGGATTCATTAAAAGTTGAGCTTCCTAAAGAAACCACAACTGAACAATTACTTGCTGAAATTGAAAAATTAAATGCAAACCCAGATGTTCACGGTATTTTGTTACAACACCCAGTACCTGCTCAAATTGACGAACGTGCTTGCTTCGATGCAATCTCACTTGAAAAAGACGTTGATGGTGTTACTTGCTTAGGCTTCGGTCGTATGGCGATGGGTGAAGCTGCGTATGGTTCTGCAACACCAGCAGGCATCATGACCATTTTGAAAGAAAACAACATTGAAATCGCAGGGAAACATGCGGTTGTTGTGGGTCGTTCTGCAATTTTGGGTAAACCAATGTCTGCAATGCTGCTTGAAGCGAATGCAACAGTGACCACTTGCCACTCACGTACTCAAAACTTAGCTGACTTTGTAAAGCAAGCGGATATTATTGTGGGTGCGGTAGGTAAAGCTGAATTGATTCAAAAAGATTGGATCAAACCGGGTGCAGTGGTTGTTGACGCTGGCTTCCATCCACGTGATGGCGGCGGTGTAGGTGATATCCAATTGGTGGGTATTGAAGAAGTTGCTTCTGCGTATACACCTGTTCCGGGTGGTGTAGGCCCTATGACCATTACAACGTTGATTCGTCAAACTGTTGAAGCTGCTGAAAAAGCTTTAGGTTAATGTTGTCGGTTTTTCCTTCTCCCTCTGGGAGAAGGCTAGGATGAGGGTGCTTTTTATAAATAATCCTCTCCCTAACCCTCTCTTGCGCTTCAATTTAAAAGCAGTGCTTTAAATTTTGCTCAGGAGAGGGAACTTCCGATCTTAATTTAGGCTTTTATGACACTAAAACTCTGCATATTCGAAAAATAAAATTCTAATGAGCTGTACTTTCCAATTTCCCAAAGCCCCTGAACATTTACTGAAAGCACTGCATGAAGTTATTCCGCATTGTGAATTACATGCTCAACAGTTGCCTGAAACACCTATTTCTCTATGGTTGATCCCACCGGTATTTCCAACCGATAAATTGGATGATGAAGTCATTCGCCGTATATGGAATGATACGCCGTATTGGATCTTTTGTTGGGCTTCAGGGCTTGCAATGGCGCAGTGGTTGTTGGCAGAGCCGCATCATGTCAAAGATAAAGTGGTGTTGGACTTTGGTGCAGGTTCAGGCGTGGTGGCGATTGCCGCGAAAATGGCAGGGGCGAAACGCGTGATCTGCTGTGACATCGACCAAGTGAGCCTAGATGCATGCCGTGCCAATGCAGAGTTGAATAATGTTGAACTCGAATATTTGGACGATCTGTATAAAGCCGAACAAGTCGATATTTTATTGGCTGCAGATGTGCTATATGACCAATGCAACCGTTTCTTTTTGGATGAGTTTTTAAAGTTTGCTCCAGAAGTGTGGGTGGCAGACAGTCGTGTGAAAAACTTTAGTCATCCTAAATATGAAAAACTCGATGAACGAAGCGCGACGACATGGCCTGATTTGGATGAATCACCTGAGTTTCGTAATGTGAGTTTTTATAAAACCCTATAAATATTGAACCGATAAAAATAAGACGCTTTAAGCGTCTTATTTTTTGTCTTTTAAACTGCAAATTTGATTAAGAACAGTTATAGCGAACCACACGTAAGGTTGCAGGGCGAGCATCGAGTGCATTACGCGCGCCTAAGTTTTCAGAGTTACGTAGATCAGGAGTATTTGATAGACCGAAGTTCGCACGTGTATTACCAATTTGACGGCCGTACTGGGTATTTTCCAAAGCAGGATTTGCAATTTCGTTCACGCTTAAGATTTGTAATTTATAGGTCTTTTGCGTATTTAATACTTTTTGGCAAGCACGTTGTAATTTATTGGCATCCAGTTGTTGGTTTTGGCGACCCGCTAAAGTATATGCAAGTGTTGCGCTATCTGCAGATTTGGACTCTATTTGAAAGCCCGTTTGACCATTAAAAGCACGTGGAGTGCTTTGGCAAGCAGCCATCGACATTGCAACAATACCCAAACTTAAAACTTTGTAAATATTTTTCATCATTCATTCGCCGTGTGTATTTGTATGTTCAGTATGCCATAGTCCGTCTGTCGACTCGATGGCGAAAACCAAGAAAGCCAAAGAAGTTTGATTAAATCTTTGATGCAGCCGAAACGATGAGTAGATGGAAATGGAGATAAAAAAAGCTCATCAAAATAGGCTTTGATGAGCTTAAGTGGAATAGCAGGGCTGAGCGAATTAATCGTCAGTGATCATGCTATGTTTTTTAGTATCTTTCATGAAGACATAGGTAATTAAAGATAAACCAATCATGAATGTAATGTAGTAGAAGAAGTAGTTTTCATGGCCTGCATTTTTGAAGCTCAAAGCTACAAGTTCTGCGGTACCACCAAAGAGTGTATTTGCAATGGCATAAGGCAATGCAACACCTAGGGCACGGATGTGTGCAGGGAACAACTCTGCTTTTACTACGGCATTAATCGCAGTATAACCAGTGACAATCACCATACCGCTCATGCAAAGCATAAATGCTGTGGTTGGGCTGGTAGTTGAACCGATACCATTGAAAATAGGAATGGTAAACAGCACACCAAGCACACCAAAGGCGATCATAATTGGCTTACGACCAATTTTGTCTGAAAGCGCACCGACAGCAGGTTGTAAAAGCATAAAGATGAAAATCGCAGCAGTGGTAATTTCGGTAGCTGTGGTTTTTTCAAAGCCAGACGTGTTGACCAAATATTTTTGCAAATAAGTGGTAAAGGTGTTGAACGCTAAAGTACCACCGGCAGTTAACATGATCACAGTGAAGGCTTGTTTAGGATATTTGGTAAATAACGCTAAGGCACCTGATTTTGGACCACCATTTTTAGCCTGTTCTTGGGCTTCTTTAGAGGATTGAGTTTCAACTAAACCGCGACGAATCCAGAACACCACTATGGCGAGCAACGCACCGATGAAGAATGGAACACGCCAGCCCCATTCAGTTAAAGCTTGTTCGGAGAAATTGCGTTGTAGGATAATTAAAACGCAAAGAGCCAATAGCTGACCTGAAATCAGTGTGACATATTGGAAACTTGAGAAGAAACCACGGTGGTTTTTACCTGCCATTTCAGTCAAATAGGTAGCACTAGAGCCATATTCACCGCCGACACTTAAGCCTTGGAGTAAACGCGCTAAAAGTAGAATAGCGGGTGCGAGCATGCCTACAGAATCATAGGTTGGTGCACATGCGATCATCAGTGAGCCGACACACATCAACGATACAGACAGCGTCAAACCTGCTTTACGACCTTTACGGTCCGCATAAATACCCATGACCCATGCGCCGATTGGACGCATTAAGAAACCGAGTGCAAAGACTGCAGCTGCTTGTAAGAGTTTTACAGTATTGTCACCATCAGGGAAAAATTGCGGTGCAAAGTAAAGGGTAAAGGCAGCGTAGACATACCAGTCGTACCATTCAACGAGGTTGCCGGCAGATCCGCCGAGGATAGATTTGACACGAGTTTTTCTATCCAATTGTTCAGGAACAACTGGCTCAGATGAGTTTGACACATCATTCTCCAAGGAATGAATGCAAAACATATCCATTTAAACTCTTTGGGAAAAGTTTAAATCAATATATTTTGTCGAAATGGGAGATGGAACTATATTTATTTAATTTATACTCCTGTTGTCGCAGAAAATCATGCGACTTTAGTCTATAAAATGCGAATTTTTTGACCAGATAGATTTTTCACGACTAAATGAAAACAGCAAAGCCTCATCAATTGAGGCTTTGCTTTGAAATATATTCTGTTATTAATCAGTATGATTAATAACTCCGAGGCTTAATTGGGTAGAATTAATGCTCTTGAATTTTGGAATGGTGTTTGGTGTCTTTCATAAAGACGTAGACCAATAATGAAATAAAAATCATGATGGTTACATAGATGAAGAACCATGTCTCATAGCCAGCTTCTTTGAAACTTAGGGCAAAAAATTCTGCAGTACCACCAAAGATGGTATCTGTAAGTGCATAAACGGGGTACATCAAAACTGAAGGCTTCTGCAGCTGAACATGCAATATATAAAAGCTTGAAATAAAATTTTAAAAAAGATTAGGTTGAAAAAAAATACAAATCAACTGCTTGTAATTATGTTTGCTTTGAATATAGGTTCTGACTTTAAAATGATTGATTTCATGCTTGAGCCAGCAGGCTTTTAAACGTACATTTAAAATATAACTTCTCATTTAATGAGGAATACAAAAACTCAGCGTAAGGATATCGTGACCAAAATAGGTATCTTGATCAAAAAATCATGATCAATGAGAAAAATAATAAAGCAAAGAAAACGAAGCATTGTTGAATAAAAAGATAGAGTGGGAGGGAGCGATGAATACAGAACAACAATCAATATATGACATGGTGGTCATTGGTGGTGGAATTAATGGTGTTGGTATTGCCTGTGATGCTGCGGGGCGGGGTTTAAGTGTTTTGCTCTGTGAAAAAGACGATCTCGCGAGCCATACTTCATCTGCAAGTAGCAAATTAATTCATGGTGGTCTGCGCTATTTAGAACATAAAGAATTTCGTTTGGTACGTGAAGCACTCGCAGAACGCGAAGTTCTCCTTAAAAAAGCCCCTCATATTATTCGACCGATGCGTTTTATCATGCCACATGAACCGCACTTACGTCCGGCTTGGCTAATTCGGACTGGATTATTCTTTTATGATTATTTGGGTAAGCGAGAACAGCTTGCTGGCTCCAATGGTATTGAATTTGATGTGGAAGCTAGTCCTTTAGCATCCAAATTTACCCGAGGGTTCGAATATTCCGATTGTGCAGTAGATGACGCACGCTTAGTTGTACTCAATGCAATACAAGCACGAGAACATGGTGCACAGATTCTGACTCGAACAGAATGTTTAAATGCATATAGTAAAGGTGGAATTTGGCAGGTATGTCTAAAAAATGCCAAGGGATTGCAAAATGTGCAGGCTAAAGTCTTGGTGAATGCGGCAGGTCCTTGGGTTGCTGACTTTATAAAACAGGGTTTAAAGCAAGAGTCACCTTATAGTATACGGCTGATACAGGGTAGCCATATCATTGTTCCAAAGCTCTTTGACAGTGATAAAGCTTTTATTATGCAAAATGATGATCATCGCATTGTCTTTGCGATCCCTTATTTAGAACAATTTACACTGATCGGCACGACAGATCGTGAATATCACGCAGACCCAAATCGAGTAAAGATAAGCCAGGAAGAAATCGATTACTTGCTTGATGTGTCAAATGATCACTTTAAAACTCAATTGACGCAAACGGACATCATTTCAACTTATTCAGGTGTGCGTCCGCTGTGTGATGATGAGTCAGATAATCCAGCCGCAGTCACGCGAGATTACACCTTGGCACTGACCGATGTAGAAGGGGCTGCATTACTTTCAATCTTTGGTGGCAAACTTACCACTTACCGAAAACTAGCAGAAGCGGCATTAGATCAGCTTAAAACTGTTTTTCATCATCGATCCAAACCTTGGACTGCTGATACAGCATTGCCTGGTGCGGAAAATTTAGAATCAATCGAGCAGTTGATAGCTGAAATCCAACAAAAAGTGCGAGGGGTTTCGATCAGTCTAGCCAGTCGTTGGGCGCATGCTTATGGAACACGTGTCTGGATTTTGCTGAATCATTTAACTTCGATTGATGAGCTTGGGCAAAACTTCGGGCATGGCTTGTATGCTCAAGAAGTAGATTATTTGGTTGAGCATGAGTGGGCGAGAAGCTCTGAAGATATTTTGCAAAGACGCACAAAGTTATATTTGCAATTCAGTGCATCTGAAGTTGATGTTTTGGACGAGTACTTAATGGCAATACGTATAAAGCAAAAAGCTCAAGATGTGGCTTAGTTGATATAAAAAAGACCGCGCAAGGCGGTCTTTTAAATCTTTCTTAATCCCTCTTTTAAAGGAGGGAAATTAAAGGCCAATTAAGCAGATTTTTTTACAGCTTCTAAAAGTTCGTCTTGACGTACTTTAAGTGCTTTTGGTAAGCGATCACCAAGTTTGTTGAACAATTCAGTGTGGCTTTCAAGTTCTTTGATCCATTGATCTTTATCTTGAGAAGTTACAAGCTCGAATTGCTCTTTAGTGAAGTCTGAACCAGTCCAGTTCAATTGTTCGTATGTTGGAACAAGGCCGATAGGTGTTTCAACAGCGTCTGCACGACCTTCACAACGGTCAATGATCCACTCAAGAACACGCATGTTTTGACCGAAACCAGGCCATACAAAGTTACCTTCAGCATCACGACGGAACCAGTTCACGTTGTAGATACCAGGAAGTTTATTGCCAGCAGCTTTAGCTTTAGCAGCAACTTCTTCACCAAGTTCTAACCAGTGAGAGAAGTAGTCAGCCATGTTGTAACCCGCAAATGGAAGCATTGCGAATGGGTCACGACGAACGATACCTTGTTGACCAACAGCAGCAGCAGTTGTTTCAGAGCCCATAGTTGCAGCTTTGTAAACACCGTCAACCCAGTCAAATGCTTCTGAAATTAGAGGCACTGTGTCTGCACGACGACCACCGAAGATGAACGCAGAAATTGGAACACCTGCTGGATTTTCCCAGTCAGCATCAATAGAAGGACACTGACCAGCTGAAACAGTGAAACGAGCATTTGGATGAGCTGCTTTTTCTTCGCCGGTGTGTGGTTGACCTTTCCAGTTAGTTAGATTAGCAGGTACTTCTTTAGAAAGACCTTCCCACCATACTTCACCGTTGTCAGTTACAGCAACGTTAGTATAGATTACGTCTTTATGAAGAGTCGCCATACAGTTCGGGTTAGTCTTGGTATTTGTACCAGGTGCTACACCGAAGAAACCAGCTTCAGGGTTGATTGCATATAAACGACCATCTTCACCTGGTTTGATCCAAGCAATATCATCACCTACAGTTTCAATTTTCCAACCTTCGTAACCCGCTGGTGGAATCAACATCGCGAAGTTTGTTTTACCACACGCAGAAGGGAATGCAGCTGCGATGTAGTGTTTTTCGCCTTGTGGGTTTGTCACGCCAAGGATGAGCATGTGTTCAGCTAACCAACCTTGTTGACGACCCATAGAAGATGCAATACGTAAAGCTAGGCATTTTTTACCCAACAATGCGTTACCGCCGTAACCAGAACCGTAAGACCAGATTTCACGAGTTTCTGGGTAATGAACGATGTATTTTTCAGGGTTGCAAGGCCAAGCAACGTCTTTTTGACCTTCTTCAAGCGGAGCACCAACAGTGTGTACGCAAGGAATGAAGTCACCGTCAGTACCAAGTACGTCATAAACAGCTTTACCCATACGAGCCATTTTAGACATGCTTACAGCAACGTAAGGAGAATCAGTAAGTTCGATACCGATGTGAGCAATATGAGAACCTAAAGGACCCATAGAGAAAGGAACAACGTACAAAGTACGGCCTTTCATTGAACCGTCAAATAAACCATTCAGACGAGCACGCATTTCAGCTGGAGCTTCCCAGTTGTTTGTTGCGCCTGCATCTTCTTGTTTTTCAGAACAGATGTAAGTACGACCTTCAACACGAGCAACGTCAGAAGGATCAGAATTAGCAAGGTAAGAACCAGGATGTTTTTCTTGGTTAAGTTCTTGCATAGTGCCGTTAGCGATCATCAAGTCGATATAACGTTGATATTCTTCTGCGCTACCGTCACACCATTCGATTTTTGCTGGTTTGGTTAATTTGGCAATTTCTTCCACCCAAGCAATTAGCTTAGGGTGACGAACGAATTCTGGTGCGTTCACTTGGGTCATGGTGAGGCCTATCTCAAAAATGTACTAACCGTACAAAGTATAATCTGCATCATGGGTTACATCATGCAGATAAAAGATGAAAAAAAGTGGCTGTATTAAAGCATAAAATCATAAAAAAAATAAGACTAAAGAAGTGGTAGATTTTTTTTGGTAGTTAATGCTATTTAAGTTAAATGTAAATAAAATACAATAACTTAATAGATTTTATCGCGAATTTTAACTTTATTTATTAACGTGATGGACAATATTTTATATATTTATTTTTAATAAAAACAAAAAGTTGCATGTATTTGATATTTGAGAATTATTATTGATTAAATAAATGGTGGTAATTCGATTTTTACATAAAGGCGCTATTATTTGCTGTTAAATTCGACAAAATACAATACTAAGCGGCCAAGATGTATAAAAAGTGATTAAACAAGCCAAGCCTTTATCTATTATCTATAATAAAAAATCAGGATTTCATGCTGCAAACAAAGATGAAGTCTATGAGGAACTTGTGCGGATATTATCCGATCATAATTTCGAAATACAGTCATTTGAGCTTGGGCAGGAAGCGAGTTTTGATACTTTAATGAGCAAGGTATTTGCACGCCATAAAGACCCTGATAATTTGGGTGTTGTGGTTGCTGCAGGTGGTGATGGAACCTTAAATGCTGTTGCTCATCAGTTGATGCATACCGATATTCCTATGGGGGTCTTACCTTTGGGCACATTTAACTATGTGGCGCGGGTACTCAATATTCCTCTCGATTTAATTCAAGCGGCACAGGTGATTGCGACAGGCAATAATCGACAGGTGCACGTGGCGCAAATCAATGAACATATCTATTTAAACAATGCCAGTTTGGGCTTGTATCCATTATTTATACAAAAAAGAGAGTTTTATAATCAGAAGTTTGGTCGTTTCCCATTGCATGCTTATACCTCAGGTTTGGATGTGCTGATTCGAGATCGTAAAGAGTTGAAATTGGAAATCGAAGTTGATCATCATATTTATCCAGTCAAAACGCCTTTGATCTTTTTTGGTAATAACCAATTGCAATTGGCCGATTTAAATTTGCAAATTGCTAAAGATGCAGCAGCAGGTAAAGTTGCAGGTGTGGTGGTCGCAAAAAGTGATAAGAAAACTTTATTTAAAATTTTATGGCAGTTGATCCGTGGCAATATCGACAATGCGCCAGATGTGTATAGTTTTGCCGCTAATGAAGTCACGATACATACTCAACGAAAAAAAATGACCGTTGCTGTGGATGGTGAGATTGTAGAAATGAAACCGCCGCTTAAAATTCGAGTGCAAAAACAAGCCTTAAAGATACGGGTGCCACATGATACTGCATCTGTCTGATCTGCATTTTGGCACTGAAAAGCCAGAGTGTATGCGCGCGATTCAGCAATTTTGTCGTGAAAATCGTATCGAAGCCGTGGTTGCCAGTGGAGACTTAACCCAACGTGCGCGCTATCGTCAGTTTTATGCATGTAAGCAATTTTTAGAAAGCTTAAAGCTGCCTTATATCGTTGTGCCAGGGAATCATGATATTCCGCTGTATCATTTATGGAACCGTGTTTTTAGTCCTTTTGCACGTTATCAACTTTTTTTTGGTGCCATGGAAAATGTACTGGAAACCGAGCATTTTTATTTAATTGGGATCAATAGTATTCGCCGTCGTTACCATACGCGAGGGCATGTATCGCTGGAGCAAATACATCATGTCGATGAATTACTTAAACATGCGCCGCCCAATAAAGTAAAATTAATCATAGCGCATCAACCTTTTTATACGCCGCCCAATGACCCGCATGGTGTGAAAGATTGTCCTGTTCAAGGGCGTTTGGCACTCGAACAGTGGAGTCAACACGGTTTAAATGGTTTATTGCATGGACATTTACATGTTCCAGCCAGCTATGACCTCAATCAGATTTATACTTTAGGTGCTGCGCATCCAGTTTGGGATATTCATGCTGGAACTGCAACGTCATATCGCCTACACGAGAACCTTGCCAACAGTTTTAATGTCATTGATGAGCAGATGAATGTGCAGCATTATTTTTATCATTCAAAGTTAAAAATATTCGAAGAAAATCTTAGTACTCATATTTTGGATGAGCTTTAATCCTTTAAATTTAAATTTTGAAGAAAAAAAATACAAAAAAATGAAAAAAATTAAATTTTGCCCTTGAAGGGTTTTTTTCCATCCCCACAAAAGTGTCATCTAAATTATTTTTTGTCGATGGCTTACGGAAATCAAAATGTCATCGTCTTTTATCTAGTAAATAGACTTAGTCTGGAGTTAACTATGAGCAATATTCGTCCTTTGCATGACAACGTTGTGATTCGCCGTGTTGAAAAGGAAACTAAAACTGCTGGTGGTCTTATTTTAAGTACTTCAGCAGCTGAACAACCTGCTCAAGGCGAAGTAATCGCTGTAGGTAATGGCAAAGTAACTGACAATGGCGTACGTGCATTAGACGTTAAAGTTGGTGACAACGTATTGTTTGGCACTTATGCCGGTACAAAAGTAAAAGTAGCAGGCGAAGAGCTTCTTATTATGAAAGAGTCTGACATCTTAGCGGTACTTGAAGCTTAAGTTTCGTACACACATTTAGACCCTTTTATTCATCATAAATTGTTAAAAATTTTAAAAAGATTCGGAGTTAGACATGTCAGCTAAAGACGTAAAATTTGGTGATTCAGCGCGTTCAAAAATGATCGCGGGTGTAAATGTACTTGCAGATGCTGTAAAAGTGACTTTAGGTCCTAAAGGCCGTAACGTTGTCATCGACCGTTCTTTCGGTGCGCCGCACATCACTAAAGATGGTGTTTCTGTTGCTAAAGAAATCACATTAAAAGACAAATTTGAAAACATGGGCGCTCAGCTGGTTCGTGAAGTGTCTTCAAAAACCAATGACATCGCGGGTGACGGTACAACAACTGCAACTGTACTTGCTCAAGCAATCCTAAATGAAGGGATCAAATCAGTTACTGCTGGTATGAACCCAATGGATCTTAAACGCGGTATCGACATCGCGGTTAAAGCTGTTGTTGCTGAAATTAAAGCGACTGCTAAACCTGCTTCTGACTCTAAAGCCATTGAACAAGTAGGTTCGATCTCTGCGAACTCTGACACCACTGTTGGTAAACTTATTGCTCAAGCAATGGAAAAAGTTGGTAAAGAGGGTGTAATTACAGTTGAAGAGGGTTCAGGCTTTGAAGATTCTCTAGATGTTGTAGAGGGTATGCAGTTTGACCGTGGTTACATCAGCCCGTACTTTGCAAACAAGCAAGATACACTAACAGCTGAACTTGAAAACCCATACATTCTTCTTGTTGATAAAAAAATCAGCAACATCCGCGAATTAATTGCTGTACTTGAAGCTGTTGCTAAAACAGGTAAACCGCTTCTTATCATTGCTGAAGATGTTGAAGGTGAAGCACTTGCAACTCTTGTTGTAAACAACATGCGTGGCATTATCAAAGTTTGTGCTGTTAAAGCACCTGGTTTTGGTGATCGTCGTAAAGCGATGCTTCAAGACATCGCGATTTTAACTGGCGCGACTGTAGTTTCTGAAGAGGTTGGTATGTCTTTAGACCAAACTACACTTGAGCACTTAGGTACAGCTCATAAAGTTACTGTTTCTAAAGAAAACACAGTAATTGTTGATGGTGCAGGTGTTGCAGAGCAAATTGCTGAACGTGTAACTCAAATTCGTGCTCAAATTGAAGAATCAACTTCAGAATACGACAAAGAAAAACTTCAAGAACGCGTTGCTAAATTGGCAGGCGGTGTTGCTGTAATCAAAATCGGCGCTGCAACTGAAGTTGAAATGAAAGAGAAGAAAGATCGCGTTGACGATGCACTTCATGCAACTCGTGCTGCAGTTGAAGAAGGTGTTGTAGCAGGTGGTGGTGTTGCACTTGTACGTGCTGCAAAAGCACTTGAAGGTGTGTCTGGTGCTAATGATGACCAAAATGTTGGTATCAACATTTTACGTCGTGCAATTGAAGCGCCGCTTCGTCAAATCGTTGCAAACTCTGGTGATGAGCCATCAGTTGTAATCAATGCTGTGAAAAACGGTGAAGGTAACTTCGGTTATAACGCTGCAACTTCAGAGTATGGCGATATGCTTGAAATGGGTATTCTTGACCCAGCTAAAGTAACGCGTTCTGCGCTTGAGCATGCTGCATCTGTTGCAGGTCTTATGCTTACAACTGAATGTATGATCACTGAAATCCCAGAAGACAAACCTGCTATGCCTGATATGGGCGGTATGGGTGGCATGGGCGGTATGATGTAATTCATACTGATCATCCGATCTAAAAAATCCCCGCTTTTGCGGGGATTTTTTTATAACAATCCTAGTTAGAGTAAAACACTAATCAAGCTTTTTGGTGAGTTTAAGATTTACTTCAGGCATTTCTAGTTTTTCACCTTTATCACCACGAAGCTCAATAAAGTTTTCACCTACAAAGTAAATTCGATTGTCGCCCTCGGCATCAAGTTGAATCATTCCAGGTTGATCTGGCAAGAACTTAAAACTGCCTTTCACTTTATTTTCAGTGTTCGCAGGTTTACCTAAAAACTCTTGGCTGAGTTCATAGCTCTTATCAAGTTTGAGTTCAAGTTCAGTTTCAATCCCTTTGCAATCATGGCAAGGTAGAACCCCTTTATACTCACCTGCCCAATCAAGTGCATTTTCGGTGTTATCACCTGTGGCAATCGGACTTTCTGAGGCAGCGTCTGTATTAGCAATGACATTATTATCTGGTGGTGTCGCAGTTTCAGATTCATTGCTGGTCTTTGAACATGCCGTTAGGGTTGCACTGACCATACAGAGAGCGAGCATTAGTTTTTTCATGAGATTTATACACCGTACGTACCCAATATAATGCTAAGCGTGACTTTTATTGCTCAAGAAAAATAGCCTATTCCTGTTAACAATTGTGTGTTTGGTTAATACATCAAAACAGACATTTGATTTTTAAAATTCGTAAATGAAAAAATATTGGTGACATACCTAAAAGTGAACGCTAAAGGACATTTATATATTAATTGGTGAATAACTGAACAATATAAGCTTTTATAATTATTTTGCGTTGTTAAACTCTGCGGCATAGAAAAAACTGTCGGTGCAAATTGTGTTTGAAAAAACAGCGGAAAAAAGTCTTAACTTAATGGGGTGGCAAATTGATAACCATTGGGATTTAAATATTGACCAATGTGTCATGATTGCAGCGCCACATACCAGTAATTGGGATGCACTTTATGCACGCCTTGCCCTGAAAGCTTTAGGGGTAAATGTTCGTATCACGATTAAAGACAGTTATATGAAATTTCCGTTTGGACCTTTTGTACGTGCTATGGGCGGAATTGGTATTAATCGTCGTCCAAAACAAGATGGTGAAGCACGTCAAAGTATGGTTGAGCTGATGGCTGACTTGTTCAAGCATCATCCAAAATTGGTCATGTTGGTGACGCCAGAAGGGACACGCGCCAAACAAGAGAAGTGGAAAACCGGTTTTTATCATGTTGCCATGCAAGCAGGTGTGCCGATTGCTTTAGCCTATATGGACTATGCGCAGAAAAAAACGGGTGTGGGTAAAATTGTTTATCCTACAGGCGATTATGAAAAAGATATGGCTGAAATCATGGATTTTTACGCGCAAATTCATGCCAAATTTCCTGAAAAATTCAGTGTCGATACACGCTATCACTAATTTAACAATCCAAAAAAAAGGACAGCATCGGCCACTGCTGTCCCACAATTTTTCACAAGAGGAAGCTCATTTGAGCTTCCTCTTGTTTTATGGGTATTTTATCGGGTGAAAATAAAGCTTTTAAAGTTCTTCTTTCAAACAAATTCACTTGAATTATT
>NZ_VPCH01000059.1:0-19671 GCF_013418285.1 Acinetobacter sp. YH12152 | reverse complement strand
ATGGGAGTGCATGAGCTGTGGTACAGCTCATGATCGAGATATAAACTCAGCTCTAAACATTCTTGCGCTTGGGCATAAGCGTCTAGCTGTAGGAATCACCCTCTTTTAAGGGGGTGAGGATGTCAATAAGTCTTTTTTAAGCATGGTTTCGCTACTTTTTTTCAGGGTAAAGCTACGCAAAATGCTAACAAAATTAATCTGGCATAAATCACAGAAACTTTCTAATATTAAATGCAGTTCATATTATATAAAAAGATATACCAATTCATGATTTGCTTATTCATATAAAAGATAAAGGCAAAAAAAAGCCCCTGCAAAGCAGAGGCTGATTTCAAATGAGATGTTAAATGCTTAATCCAAACTATCCGCAGGAATACGCACCCAACCTTCCATTAAGACACGCGCACTTCGGCTCATTACGGCTTTTTTAACGACCCACTGACCATTTTCATAAATCGCTTGCGCACCTACACGTAACGTCCCAGATGGATGTCCGAAACGCACGGCTTCTCGCTCCCCATCACCCGCGGCTAAGTTCACAAGTGTCCCCGGTATCGCAGCTGCTGTACCAATGGCAACTGCCGCTGTGCCCATCATGGCATGATGCAGTTTCCCCATCGACAAGGCACGAACCAATAAGTCCGTATCTTGTTCTGAAATTTGTTTAGAACTCGAAGATGTATAAGCTTTCGGTTTTGAAACAAATGCAATCTTTGGTGTATGTTGACGTTGCTCTGCTTCAGCAATATCTGAAATCAAACCCATTTGCTGCGCACCATAAGCACGGATTTTTTCAAAACGGGCCAATGCCTTAGCATCACCGTTGATCGCATCTTGTAGTTCAGTGCCGACATAACCAATATCTTCTGCATTTAAGAAAATCGTTGGAATACCTGCATTAATGAATGTTGCAGGGAAACTGCCTTCATCGGGTACGGTTAAGGTATCGACCAAATTCCCTGTAGGGAACATAGCGCCGCCATCTTCACCATCATCTGCGGGGTCTAAAAATTCAATTTGAACTTCGGCTGCTGGGAAGGTCACACCATCTAGTTCAAAATCACCGGTTTCTTGTACTGCACCATCAGTAATAGGTACATGCGCAATAATGGTTTTTTGAATATTGGCTTGCCAAATGCGAACCGTACACAAACCATTTTCAGGAATACGTGATGCCTCAACCAAACCATTTGAAATGGCAAATGCACCAACCGCTGCCGTTAAGTTTCCGCAGTTACCACTCCAGTCGACAAATGCTTTATCTATCGACACTTGTCCAAATAGATAGTCTACATCATGCTCGGGCTGTGAACTTTTTGCCAAAATCACGGTTTTACTGGTACTTGATGTCGCTCCCCCCATCCCATCAATTTGTTTGCCATAAGGATCTGGACTGCCAATCACACGTAATAAAAGTTGGTCGCGAACTTTTCCAGCTTGTTGTGCTGCAAGGGGCAAATCATCTAGCTTGAAAAATACACCTTTACTTGTACCACCACGCATATAAGTCGCTGCAATTTTAATTTGGGGAGCAAAACTCATTTTTATTGAATCCTTAATCTTTATCATTGTGTTTTGGCAGAGCGTTCTTTTCTGCGCTTTTGCATCATACAATGTTTAATTGAAGTTTTAACAATCACATGACTTAAGTATAAAAAAACAACATTCGATACCTTTTCCATATAAAGCCAAGCATCAGAATTTCAATTAAAATAAAATTAATCTATTGATTCATAAATTTTTAATTCAGCATTTAAAACGAAAAATAGGTTATTAAACCTATAAATATTTTTCATAAATTTTGAGCTACTAGGCTATTCATTCTCTATACATTACAATTACCAAAATTAAACCATTCTCGGGAAGAGTAACTTGACTACCAATTCCTCCGAACTCAAGCGTGGCTTAAAGAATCGTCATATTCAATTGATTGCCATGGGTGGTGCAATTGGTACAGGCTTATTCTTGGGCTCAGCGCATGTGATTCAATCTGCTGGACCATCCATTATTCTAGGCTACGCCATTGGCGGTTTGATCGCCTTTCTAATTATGCGTCAGTTGGGTGAAATGATCGTCCATGAACCTGTAGCGGGTTCATTTAGCCATTTTGCATATAAATATTGGGGGAAATTTCCAGGTTTCTTAACAGGTTGGAACTACTGGATTCTCTATATTTTAGTGGCAATGACAGAACTCACCGCTGTTGCGAAATACATCAATTACTGGTGGCCTCATATTCCAGCATGGGCATCTGTACTGTTCTTCTTCGTGATCATTACTTTAGTAAACTTAGGTAATGTGAAGTTTTATGGTGAATCTGAGTTTTGGCTGTCGATTATTAAAGTCACTGCAGTTATTTCGATGATCGTATTTGGTTTGTATTTGCTACTGACTGCAGATGCCAACTCAACAGCATCATTTACCAACTTATGGAGTCAAGGCGGCTTCTTCCCAAATGGTTTTGAAGGCTTATTCTTCATGCTGGCTTTCTTGATGTTCGCCTTCGGTGGTATTGAACTGATTGGTATGGCGGCAGCGGAAGCTGAAAATCCAAAAGAAACTATTCCTAAAGCGATTAACCAAGTTGTTTTTCGTATTTTGATTTTCTACGTGGGTTCTTTGACTATTCTATTGTCACTTGTGCCATGGAATCAGCTTGAACTAGGTGGTCTAGACAAAAGTCCATTTGTGATGATCTTTAGCCAACTGGGTATTGATTGGGCTGCACATTTACTGAACTTCATTATCTTAACTGCAGCACTGTCTGTTTATAACAGCGGTATGTATGCCAATAGCCGTATGCTTTACAGCTTGGCGAAACAAGGTAATGCACCAAAAGTTTTCGCAAAAACCAACAAAAGTGGCGTGCCAATTCCAGCAGTATTACTTTCTGCAGTACTGATTTTCGGCTGTGTACTCTTAAACTACTTCGTACCTGAAGATGCGCTTGGTCACTTAATGTATGTGGTGGTTGGTGCGCTTGTCCTGAACTGGGCGATGATTACCATGACTCACTTACAGTTCCGTCGTGCAAAACGTATTTTGAATTTTACAACATCATATCCCGCACTTTGGGCACCAGTCAGCAACTACATCGTTCTGATCTTTATTGCTTTAGTTCTATTTATTATGTGGACTCAGGGCTTTATGGAATCAGTTCTAATGATCCCTGTTTGGATTACAGTCATGTTATTAATGTTTAACTATCTTAATCCTAAAGATTTGAGCGACATTGATCCCAATGAAGTTCATAAAGACTAAGTAATTTAAAAAGTTATTGTTTCGGCAATAACTTTTTTTTTAGCTAAAATAGGAGTACATTAGCCTCCGTCTTGCGCTCTTAGCTTAACCGGATAGAGCAGTTGCCTCCTAAGCGACCGACGTGGGTTCGAGTCCCGCAGAGCGCACAATTTCTGAGATATCCCTCCTCCCTGTATTTGTAATCCCCCATATACCAATAAATATAAAGAAAGAACCTTTCACACTAAAAACCCATCAATTACAGTTTTTAACTTAATTATTGTTTTTACAAAGATTACTGTTCAAAGACTATTTTTAAGAACAGTTAAATAGCGCTTTAAAATGTGCTAACCACCTACCTCTCAATGCAAAAAACGACACATAGTATGGTCCATAAGGCCAAAAAATCAATTTATGACTGCTCATATCAAAATTTTTTCAATTTTTTTCTAGGTTTAGAAAATAATGCGCTAAATAAAAATATTAAATAATAATCAAAATGTTATATATACTAATTAGTACTTTTACTCTAAAAATAGCAACTTTTAGCCATATTTTTCAATCTAGAGCATTTACTCTTATTTTAATTGTGCTATTTTTGTCACATGGAGTAACAATTAAGCCTAAGAGTATTAAGAAGTTTTCCATAACGAATATATGCAGTAACCATAAAAATCAAATTCGTATCTCAAGGAATGACGAAGAATGAAATTAAAAACTTTAGCTACAGCCATGATTCTTGCTTCAGTTCCAATGACAGGTGCTTTTGCTGCAGCAATGGACCGTTCAGGCCAATCTATGTCTGCATTCTTACAACCAGGAAATTATTTTGAAGCAGGTATTTCAGTTCTAGATCCTACTGTTGAAGGTAAAGAGTCTGGTACTAGTGAAACTCGTCGCAATATTGAAGATATGGCGGGTGATTACTACTTCCCTTCAGCGGCTATTAAACTTCAGTTAACTGATAAATTTTCTTTTGGTCTAATTTACGACCAACCATTTGGTGCTAACGCAGAATATACAGGTAATAACGTATTCACATCTGCACCAGGCAGCGACACAGTGTTATCTGCAAGTGCAGTTAACAATATTGTTACATCTAAAGCAGTTGCTGCGTTAGAAGCTCATAACATTCCAGTAAATGAACAAACTCTTGCAGATGCAAAGCAACAAGTATTAGCAAGTCCTGCATTCCAACAACTTAATGGTGCGCTTACAGCTGCTAATGGTTACTTAGGCGAAGGCAATACAAAAGTTGAAGTAGATACTCAAAATTTATCTATGGTTTTTGGTGTAGAGCCAATTGAAAACTTCAGCATCTATGCTGGTGGTGTATACCAAACAGTAAAAGGTAATCTAAGTCTACGTGGTCAAGCGTATAGCCTATTTAATGGCTACGATGCTACTTTTAAAGAAACTGCTGGGACAGGTTGGTTAGCAGGTTTTGCATATCAAATTCCTGATATTGCTTTAAAAGCATCTGTTACTTATCGTTCTGAAATTGATCATGATGCAAAATCAGATGAATCATTATCTTTAATGAACTTTGCTGGTTTACCAGCTGTGCTTGGCGGCTTAGGTGTATCAGCTGAACAATTAGCTGCATTAGGTCAAGCTGGTAAAACCAAAATCACAACTCCACAGTCAGTTAACGTAGATTTCCAAACTGGTATCATGGCTAACACTGTTGCATTTGCGAACGTTCGTTGGGTTGACTGGTCAAATTTCTCAATTCAACCTTATAAATTTGGTAAGGTAAGTGAAGCTGTAGGTCCTCTAGTTGGTCGTCCAGATGGCTTTAACCTTGTGGAATATACTGATGATCAGATTTCTGCAACTGTAGGTGTCGGTCGTAAATTTAATGACCAATGGGCTGGTAACGTATCTGTAGGTTGGGATTCAGGCGCTGGTAACCCTGTATCAACTCTTGGTCCTACTGAAGGTTACTGGAATGTCGGCTTAGGTTTACAATTTAGCCCTGCACCGAATTACTTCATTGCTGGCGGTGTTAAATACTTCATGCTCGGTGATGCAGATGCTCAAACTGGTGCTCAATCAGGAAGTAGCGACTATGTAGCAACATTTGAAGACAACGATGCTTGGGCATACGGTCTAAAAATTGGTTACCGCTTCTAAAAATTTTTTGCAGATTCAACTACGGTTGAATCCAATTTTCAAAATAAAATCAAATGCTCAAACTCTGAGCATTTGATTTTTCACTATGAATAATTATTTTTTAAGTTATTTACTCTATTTTTTCATTTAAAAATCATAAACATAAATATATGCAACTAGAATAAATACTCTAGTCATGTTCATTTTTTAACTTCCTGAGTTCAATTTTAGAGTAGCAACTCTTATTTACTGTTTTTCTATTTATGTTACTTTCCACACATTGAAATAACATCAAAAGTTACAAACAGGGAAAATGTATGCAACTTAACCGTCTTACAAAAGCGATCATCATCAGTTTAATGCCTGCAACTTCTGCAATTGCTGGTGGTTTAGACCGTTCTGGCCAGTCAATTTCTGCATTCCTACAGCCAGGTAACTACGCTGAAGCAGGTATCACTGTTCTAGATGCAGAAGTAAAGTCAAATGAACTTAATGTCGATGACATGGCGAAGTCATATTACTTCCCTTCCGCTGCTGTCAAAGTACAAGCGACTGACAAAATTTCACTAGGTTTAATTTACGACCAACCATACGGTGCAGAAGCTGAATATGATGCTGCATCGCAAGTATTTGGTAATGGTGCTCAAGGTACATCTGTAGATGTTAAAACTGAAAGCTTAACTGCCCTAATTGGTTACCAACCAAACGAAAATTGGAACTTTTATGCAGGTCCAGTTTGGCAAACTGTAGAAGCCAATATCAAACTACGTGGTGCTGCTTATGGTGGTAATGCCAAACTTGGTACTTATAACATCGAAATGGAACGTGAAGAAGCTTATGGCTGGTTAGCAGGTGTTGCTTATTCGATTCCTGAAATTGCATTAAAAGCGGCTATTACCTACCGCTCTGAAATTGAACATAATACAAAATCCAATGAAACGCTTCTACCGTATCCATCTTTAATTGCGCTGACATCATCTGTTGATGCAACAACACCTCAATCAGTTAACTTAGATTTCCAAACAGGTATTGCTAAAGATACGCTAGCATTTGCCAATGTTCGTTGGGTACATTGGAGCCAGTTTGCGGTTAAACCAACTTTACTTGGTAACGTAAGTTCAATTCCAGCACCTCATGTCCGTCAAAATCTTATTGATTACTCAGACGACCAATGGTCAGCTAATGTTGGTGTAGGCCATAAATTTAACAGCAAATGGTCTGGTTCTGCATCTGTAGGTTACGATTCGGGTGCTGGCAACCCTATTACGACTTTAGGCCCTGTTGAAGGGAATTGGAATGTTGGTCTAGGTGGTCAATATAGTCCTGCTGAAAACTATTTCATCCAAGCAGGTGTTAAATACTTCTGGTTAGGTGATGCTACTGCTCAAACTGGTGGTAATCCAGTAGGTGAATTTGAAGATAACCATGCGCTTGGCTATGGTTTGAAAATAGGCTATCGCTTCTAAGTTGTTAGAACAGCTTTGCATTAAACAAGAAAGGGCGCATAAGCGCCCTTTTCTATAACCAGCTATACAGAATTAAGCTGGAATATCACGAACTGAAGCATTACGAATCGCTTCTTTTAATGCAGCATAGCCATGAATTGGTGGGAATTGTGGAAATTCTGCAATCACATTGTCAGGCGCATCAAATAAGAAACCCGCATCTGCTTCACCAAGCATCGTCGTATCGTTATAAGAATCACCTGCTGCAATCACCCGGAAGTTTAACCCATGCAATGCTTGAACGGCTTTACGCTTTTGATCAGGTTGACGAAGCTTATAAGCTGAGATCATACCATTTTCATCAGTTTCTAATTTGTGGCAGAAAATCGTTGGCCAACCAAGTTGCTGCATTAATGGATGTGCAAACTCATAGAAAGTATCTGAAAGAATAATCAATTGAAAATGAGTACGCACCCACTCTACAAACTCTTTTGCACCTTCAAATGGCCCCATATCTGCGATTACGTCTTGAATATCGTTTAAACCCAAACCGTGTTGTTTTAGGATATTTAAACGCTGAGTCATCAACACATCGTAATCTGGAATGTCACGAGTCGTTGCTTCAAGTTCTTTAATGCCTGTTTTTTTCGCAAAATTAATCCAAATTTCAGGTACTAAAACCCCTTCTAGATCTAAACAAACGACTTCCATGCACTCTACCCTCTGTTAAGTGAAAAAATTTTTTCAATATCATAGCGGAAGAATAAAAAAATGCATTGTTCTTTTTTAAATCTATTTTTTTCATAAGTATCTATTTTTTAGTGATAAGTGTGTTTTAGCATTTCCATTAAAATAGTTCTGAAATAAATTAATATAGGTTTTAACGTTCCAAGCCTATAGCCAGGACATTCATGACTACCATCCCTACTATTGACCTTGTCGATGCACTTGCATCTGAATATGCAGATAAATCACCTTCTGAGATTATGAAACTTGCGCTTAGCCAGCAAGGTGAAGTTGCGATTTCCTTTTCTGGTGCAGAAGATGTTGTACTGATTGATCTTGCATCAAACTTAGGGATTCCTTTTCGTGTATTTAGTTTAGATACCGGTCGCTTACACCCTGAAACTTACCAATTTTTAGATACTGTCCGTAAACATTATAAAATTGATATTGAAATCTGTTTCCCAGAAAGTGATGCCGTACAAAAACTGGTAACAGAAAAGGGCTTTTTTAGCTTCTATCAAGATGAACATAAAGAATGCTGTGGTATCCGTAAAGTACAACCTTTGCGTAAAAAACTAGCCACTTTAGATGGCTGGATCACAGGTCAACGTAAAGACCAAAGCCCAGGCACACGTAATGAAATTCCTGTGGTACAAGCAGACCCCGGTTTTTCAGGTCCGGGCAAGCAATTGATTAAATATAATCCTTTGGCAAACTGGTCTAGCGCTGATGTCTGGAACTATATCCGTCTAATGGAAATTCCATATAATCCACTACACGAACGAGGCTTTATCTCGATTGGCTGTGAGCCATGCACTCGTCCTGTTTTACCGAATCAACACGAACGTGAAGGTCGCTGGTGGTGGGAAGATGCAACCCATAAAGAATGCGGCTTACACGCAGGCAACATGAAAAAATAAAGATCACAAAACCACTGCATAGCAGTGGTTTTTTTCAACGCATCGATACACATAATTCCGTATCATTTCAACGTAAAAACGCTATACTGCAAATGACAATTTAATAATTCTAACAATGCTACTCATACATGAGCAGCTGTAGAAATTGCAGTGAGGCAATCAACGCTATGCGTCCATTACATCCTATTGATTTCATATTCTTAAATTTAGAGAAACGGCAACAACCGATGCACGTAGGTGGTCTATTTTTATTTCAGATCCCTGACAATGCACCAGATACTTTTATTCAAGATTTAGTCGCAGATATTCGTAATTCAAAATCCATTCCTATTCCTCCTTTTAACAATAAACTCAACGGCTTCTTTTGGGATGAAGACGAAGAGTTTGATTTAGATCATCACTTCCGCCATATCGCACTGCCGCATCCCGGTCGTATTCGTGAACTTTTGACTTATATTTCTCAAGAACACAGTGCGCTGATTGACCGTGCGAAACCGCTTTGGACTTGCCATATTATTGAAGGCATTGAAGGCAATCGTTTTGCTATGTACTTCAAAATCCACCACGCGATGGTCGATGGCATTGCAGGTATGCGTTTAGTTGAAAAATCACTTTCGCATGACCCAGATGCTAAAAGAATTGTGCCACCATGGTGTGTAGAAGGCCCTCGTGCAAAACGCCTGAAACAGCCTAAATCCAGTCGTATGAAAGGTCTGTTATCGACCATTAAGGGACAACTTGACTCAACTCCACGAGTTTTGTACGAACTGTCACAAACAGTAATGAAAGATATGGGGCGTAACCCAGATTATGTGTCTAGTTTCCAAGCGCCGAGTTCAATATTAAACCAACGGGTTAGTTCTTCTCGTCGTTTCGCTGCTCAGTCTTTTGAATTTTCACGTTTGTCACATATTGCCAAGTCACTCGGCGTAACAATTAACGATATTGTGCTTGCAATTTGTTCAGGCGCATTACGTGAATATTTAATTACACAAAATGCTTTACCTAAAAAGCCATTGATTGCCATGGTGCCTGCATCAGTTCGTACCGATGATTCAGATATGTCAAACCGTATTACCATGATTTTGGCCAATCTTGGAACCCATAAAGAAGATCCGCTAGAACGGTTGAAGATTGTGCGTCGTAGTGTGCTCAATGCCAAAGAGCGCTTTAAGCGGATGAACTCGAATCAAATTTTAAACTACAGTGCTTTTGTCTACAGTGCAGCAGGTTTAAATATTGCATCAGGCTTCATGCCAAAACGTCAGGCCTTTAACTTGGTCATTTCGAATGTTCCCGGCCCACAAGAGCCGTTATATTGGAATGGTGCACGTTTAGAAGCGCTCTACCCAGCGTCTATTGTTTTGGATGGTCAAGCGCTTAATATCACCATGACCAGCTATTTAGATAAGCTTGAAGTTGGTTTAACCGCATGTCGTAATGCGCTGCCAAAAATGCAAAATTTACTGACGCATTTGGAAGAAGAAATTCAACGATTTGAAACTATTGTGAACCAAGATTCCCCAAAGTTACAGGCGGTTAGCTAACCGCCTGTTTCTAGATTTGGTATCAATTCATCAGCAGATTGAACCATCAAAAATTAAAAACCCGTCTAAATTAAACAATCTAGACGGGTTTTTTAGTATTTGAACTTTGATTAATTTTTTGGAGTAATTTATGTGTATAAGCTAAAATTTAGGTGAAAAAATCCGTTGTTATTGTTTAATTACGACTTGTAGATACACACTGATAATTAAATTTATTTTCCATTCTTTATAAAATTTTAGCGCATTAAATATTTTAGAATTGCGCGTTAGCACTTTAACCCTCTGGATTACATTATTTATATTTCAATATTTAAGCTTTAATTGCTCGGCACTGTTTAAGTAACTGATGACAAGCAGAACGAATCATAGACGCTGTAATTTGAACCTCATTACCACGCTCATCCACGATATAACCTGAATGGATCGCTTTTGCTTCAACAACAGTTTTAAGACCACTTTTCATTACTGTTTTACTAACACCCATAGTACACCTCTTTTTGCTAAGCCATTTTCAAGTCCAATGCAGGAAAATGGCTTTGGCTATTTGATGTGTCTAGTATTCAAAATAACAGTTCAAAAGTAAAATCTCAGTTGTAACAAGTGTTTAACGATATTCTGTTACAATTTCAGCTCAGAATGATATCGTATTGCTCTTGCGTATATAAATTTTCCACTTGGAACTTGATCACACGGCTAATAAAGTGCTCTAAATCAGCTACCGCAGGTGCTTCAGCAGTTAACAATCGGTCAATCACCGACGGATGTGCCACCACGGTAAAACCACTTTGTGACTCATAAGCACGTGCATATCTCAAGATTTCACGGAAAATTTCATAGCAAACTGTTTCAGCCGTTTTCACATAACCACGCCCCTGACAGGTCGGGCAAGAATCACAAAGTAGATGCTCCAGAGATTCACGGGTGCGTTTCCGAGTCATTTCCACCAAACCCAGCTCAGACACTTGAGTGATCTTGGTTTTAGCATGATCGCGCTCAAGCATTTTCTCAAACTGGCTCATCACCTCTTCACGATGATGTGCTTCTTGCATATCAATGAAGTCAATAATGATAATCCCGCCCAAGTTACGTAGTCGGAGCTGACGTGCAATGACCTGTGTGGCTTCCATATTGGTTTTAAACACAGTGTCTTCAAGCGAACGACCACCGACGTAGGAGCCAGTATTGACATCAATCGTGGTCATTGCTTCAGTTTGATCGATCATCAGATAACCGCCAGACTTAAGTGCTACACGTGTCTGTAAGGCTTTCTGAATATCTTCTTCGACATTGTACAAGTCAAAAATTGGACGCTCACCCGGATAATGCAGTAAGCGATTTTGCATACTCGGTACAAATTCTTGGACAAACTCTTGCAATTTGCCATGCACTTCGCGTGAGTCGACCTGAATTTTAGAAGTATCTTCATTGGCCAAATCACGGATGACGCGTTGAGGTAAAGGTAGCTCTTCAAAAATCAAAGATGGTACGACAATACTGCGTTGTTTACGTTGAATGTATTCCCACAGTTTTGCTAAATAGGCCATGTCCTGCGCAATTTCACATTCAGGAATACCTTCGGCAGCAGTACGAACGATGACTGAACCCGGTAAGTTGTGTTCCTTTTGAATGCGTTCAATCATGCTACGCAAGCGATCACGTTCTTCTTCAGACTCAATGCGCTGTGAAACACCGGTATGACTGCCATATGGCATTAAAACGAGGTAACGGGAAGGAATAGAAAGATCAGTAGAAAGTCGTGCACCTTTGGTACCCAACATATCTTTCATGACTTGTACGGTGAGTACTTGCCCCGGTTGTAACAGCTCAAAAACGTTCGGGGTCGGTTGATTGCGCTGCCAGACCATATCATTGATATGTAAAAAAGCTGTTCTCGACAATCCAATATCAATAAAAGCAGCCTGCATACCCGGAAGCACACGAACAACTTTCCCTTTATAAATATTGCCCACTAACCCACGCTTCACGGTGCGTTCAACAAATAATTCATTGACCGTACCGTTTTGAATCAACGCCACCCGACATTCCATCGGTGTGACGTTAATCAACAACTCGTCAGACATATCAAAACTCAAAACATTATAAAAATTCTTGTGTTGCAGCAGTTAATTTAATGCCTTAACTGTCTGTAATAACTGTACGGTTTCATACAAAGGCAGCCCAACGACATTGCTGTAGCTCCCTTCAATACAAGGAATATAGCGCGCAGCAATTCCTTGGATGGCGTAGGCTCCCGCCTTGCCGATTGGTTCACCTGTTGCCCAGTAGCTTTCCATGTCAGCTAGACTCAGCGTTTGAAATTCAACCTGTGTACGTACTACTATACTGTATATTTGATCTTTTGTACTGACACAAACACCTGAAAACACATCATGTTTTCGTCCAGAGATCATTTCCCACATAGAAAAAGCATGTGCTTTCGACGCTGGTTTTCCTAAAATGTGCTCATCTACGCCTAAACTGGTATCGGCGGCAATAACGATAGCATTAGGGAATTGTTGTTGTACTGCGCAAGCTTTGGCACGTGCTAAACGCTCTACATAATCCGCTACAGGTTCTCCTTCCAACACGGACTCATCAATATCCGGACTGAAAATTTCAAATTCCAGACCTAATTGTTGCAATAGTTCGCGTCGTCGAGGAGAACTCGAAGCTAAAATTATATGCGCCATTTTCTCAGGAAGTAATACATGATTGGCCAAATGATTAAGCTAGTAACAATTGGCTGCCAATGGCGAGCAAATGAAAACTGTGCCCCACCCATCACTTGAACAATCCACACAAACAGTAAATGCGCGAAAATTGCCATTGCAGCAATAATCCACAAATTACCAAATGTAAGGATACGACGTTCACGCGTTAAAAAGCGCGTCACAAATGCAATGACCACAAAACTCAGTGCGTTCATGCCAAAAGGTGCATCAGTCAACAAGTCCGTAAAGAGACCTGTGGCAAATGCAAACCAAACACCGCACCATGTCGGCTGACAGAGTACCCAAAATAGCATGATCATCATCATGAATAATGGACGCCAACCCGATAAGTCATAAGAAAGCGGATACACCATCAGCACGGATGCCAAAATGATGGAAAAGATAATCGGAAATAATGGGTCGCGCTCTGTATGACGACTAAGCTTAGCGAGTGACATGCGGTTGCTCCATCGCTAAAGAATCGGAAAATAGCACAACCACATGATGACCACCTGCCAATTGGGCAGCAGGATTGATATCAATTTGGGCAAATTCACCACTATTGTGACGACTGACTTTCGAGACTGTCCCTACCAAATAACCCGCTGGGAAATGTGCCCCTAGCCCTGAGCTATAGACTTTTTCACCGACTTTGATATTGGCACTGGTTGGTACGTATTCCATTTTAAGTCGACCTAAGTCACCTGTACCCGTAACGATTGCGCGCATACCGGTATGCTCCATCCGCACGGATAAAGAGTGCTCTTTGTCTGAGAGCAACATGACACGGCTACTATGCGGGTAAACATTGATAATTTGCCCCATAATACCCTTGTCATCGAGTACAGTTTGTCCCACTTTAAGCTGACTGCTGGCTCCACGGTTAATCACAATAATATGACGTAAGGGATCAGCATCGGTACCAATGACCTCGGCAATCTCCATACGACCATCAATGATGAGTGGTGTATCGAGTAGTCCACGCAGTCGAGTATTTTCAGCAGAAAGTTCAGAAAGTTTCTGTAAACGGACTTGAGCCTGAATTAACTCTGCTTGCATCGCGGTATTTTCACGACGTAATTGAGCTTCAGACTTGGTTTGTTGATTCAGCCATTCTCGCGATAACACTGGATAGCTTGCTAGTGCATAAATTGGATTATATGCCGCATACAAGACGTCTCTGGCCGGTTGAATTACATGCGGCATGCGCCAATCAAAGAAAAGCACCACCAAGCATGTAATCACCGCAATGATAAATGAGCGAAAAGATGGCGGTTGTCTTGAAAACAGTTGCGTTTGCACCCGCCGAGTCCTTTTCTTAGCCTACAAATAACATGTCATGATTTGGGTTATCGAAGAATTCGAGAACCTTACCGCCACCACGTGTAACACATGATAGTGGATCTTCTGCAACTACGACAGGAAGACCTGTTTCTTTTGCAAGAAGCTTATCAAGATTACGAAGTAATGCACCACCACCAGTCAACACAATACCGCGTTCTGCGATGTCTGAAGACAACTCAGGTGGCGTTTGCTCTAGTGCAGATTTAACCGCAGCCACAATGTTTTGTAGTGGATCAGAAATCGCTTGAGTCACTTCATCAGAAGTTACAGTAATCGCACGAGGTACACCTTCAGCCAAGTTACGACCACGGACTTCGATTTCCAAAGGTTTCGCACCTTCTTCTGGAAGCGCCATACCAACTTCTTTTTTGATGTTTTCTGCAGTGGTTTCACCAATCACACAACCGTGTGCTTTACGCACGTAGTTAATGATTTGTTCATCAAATACATCACCACCGATACGCAGTGAGTCTGCATAGACACAACCTTGAAGTGAAATGATCGCGATTTCAGTTGTACCACCACCAACATCGACAACCATCGAACCACAAGCTTGCTCAACAGGCATACCTGCACCAATTGCAGCAGCCATTGGCTCTTCAATTAAGCGAACTTCACGTGCACCTGCATTGTATACAGCTTCACGGATTGCACGGCGTTCCACCAACGTCGATTTACATGGCACACACACCACGACACGCGGTGCAGGTGGGAACAAACGTTTTTCGTGCACTTTGCCAATGAATTGATTCAACATCGTTTCAGTGACTTCAAAATCTGCAATCACACCATCTTTCATTGGGCGAATCGCAGAAATATTTGCAGGTGTACGACCTAGCATTTGCTTCGCGTCAAGACCTACTGCGGCAACGATTTTTTGTGAACCACTGTGGCGAATTGCCACCACCGTCGGTTCATTTAATATAATGCCTCGTCCTGGCGCATAAATAAGTGTATTTGCAGTGCCTAAATCAATGGCAAGATCCGGCGAAAACAAGCCAATTAGTCGTTTTAGAATCACGGGGACGTTCTCAGTTAAACTTTTATATGGACGCAAGGTGGCAACTTTAACTAAATGTGATGATTTGAACAAGTCAATCGCTTATTATAAGCCACGATATTTTGAATTTTTTTAATACTGATTAGGTAATGTTATGTCTACATCGGATGCACAGCATTCTGCAGATCTAAATGCACAAACAGTTTCAGCGATTGCCCATCTGGCTCGATTGTCGCTAGATGAAGCGCAATCTGCCGACTATGCTCAAAGTTTAAATAAAATTTTAGGCATGATGGAAACCCTGAAAGGCATCGATACTGACGGTGTTGAACCACTAAAAAGTCCATTCGACAATCCACAGCCCTTACGTGAAGACGTGGTATCTGAGACCAATCATCGCGAAGCATATCAAGCAGTTGCTCCTGCAGTACAGGATGGCTTGTACCTTGTTCCGCGTGTGATTGAATAATTTTTATTCAGATCAACATTTTTTCAAATTAAACGTAAAGAAATATTTCTCATGACAGATTTACATCGCTTATCAATTCGTGAATTGTCTGAAGGTTTGGCTGGCGCTAAATTTTCTTCACGCGAATTGACAGAACACTATTTAAAACGCATTGAAAAAATCGATGCTCAAGTCAAGTCATACGTGACCGTGACAGCTGAACAAGCACTTGCGCAAGCAGATGCGGCTGATGCTGCAATTAAAGCAGGCAATGCAACTGCGTTGACCGGTGTACCAATTGCACATAAAGATATTTTCTGTACCCAAGGCATTAAAACCACTGCTGGTTCTAAAATGCTGGACAATTTTATCTCTCCTTACGACGCGACCGTTGTAGCGAAAGGTAAAGCTGCGGGCCTTGTCACTTTAGGTAAAGTGAACATGGACGAATTCGCCATGGGTTCGACCTCTGAAAATTCATTTTATGGCGCTACGGCTAACCCTTGGAACTTAAACCATGTTCCGGGTGGTTCTTCAGGCGGTTCTGCTGCGGCTGTAGCAGCCGATCTTGCTCCATTTGCAACAGGTACAGATACAGGCGGTTCAATCCGTCAGCCTGCGTCTTTCTGTGGTTTGACTGGTCTTAAACCGACTTACGGTCGTGTTTCTCGTTTCGGTATGATCGCGTATGCATCATCTTTAGACCAAGGCGGCCCAATGGCACGTTCGGCTGAAGATTGTGCTTACCTCATGAACGTGATGGCAGGTCATGACGCGAAAGATTCAACTTCGGTTGAAAAAGACGTAGACAACTATGTGGCGAACCTCAACGGCACATCGGTTAAAGGCTTACGCATTGGTATTCCGAAGCAATACTTCAATGTTGCAGGTTTAGATGCTGACGTGAAAGCACGTGTTGAAGAATCTCTGAAAAAATTGGAAGAGATGGGCGCAATCTTGGTTGAGATTGACCTGAACATGACTGAAAGCTACGTACCAACGTATTACTTGATCGCACCTGCTGAAGCATCGTCTAACTTATCTCGTTTCGACGGTGTACGTTATGGCTACCGTGCAGAAAATCCTGTGGATTTGATGGATCTTTACAAGCGTTCACGTTCGGAAGGTTTTGGTAAAGAAGTTCAGCAACGTATCCTGATTGGTACATACGCGCTTTCTGCGGGTTACTACGACGCTTATTATGTGAAAGCACAAAAAGTACGTCGTTTAATTCAACAAGACTTCTTAAAAGCATTTGAATCTGTAGACGTGATTGCTGCCCCTGCTGCACCGACAACTGCATATAAGATTGGTGCAAACCTGTCTCCTGTAGAAATGTACTTAGGTGACATCTACACCATCGCAGTGAACTTGGCAGGTCTGCCTGCGATTAACGCGCCTGTTGGTTTTGACAAAGACAACTTACCTGTTGGCTTACAGTTGATTGGTAACTACTGGTCAGAATCTCAATTGTTGTCTGTGGTGCATCAGTACCAACAAGCAACCGATTGGCATACACAACGCGCTGCAATTGCTGAGGAGAACGCATAATGGCTAAGAACGCTGCGAAACCAAAATCTAACCTGATTGATGGTTGGGAAGTCGTTATTGGTATCGAGATTCACACTCAGCTTGCGACCAATACCAAAATTTTCTCAGGTTCATCTACCACATTTGGTCAAGACCCAAATACACAAGCTAGCCTTGTAGATTTGGCAATGCCGGGCGTATTGCCAGTATTGAACAAAGAAGTAGTTGATCTTGCGATTCGCTTTGGTTTGGGTATCGATGCTTACATCGACCAAGCTTCTGTATTTGCACGTAAAAACTATTTCTACCCTGACTCTCCAAAAGGCTACCAAATCAGCCAAATGGACAACCCGATTGTGGGCTTGGGTCATATCGACATTCAACTTGAAGATGGTACGGTTAAGCGCATTGGCGTAACCCGTGCTCACCTTGAGGAAGATGCAGGTAAATCGATCCATGACCAATTTGAAGGTCAATCTGGTATCGATTTAAACCGTGCAGGCACACCTTTACTTGAGATTGTCTCTGAACCTGATATGCGTTCGGTTGAAGAAGCAGTTGCCTACATTAAAGCGATTCACACTTTAGTGCGTTGGTTAGGCATTTCTGACGGTAACATGGCTGAAGGTTCATTCCGTGCGGACTGTAACGTGTCTTTACGCCGTCCGGGTCAACCGTTTGGTACACGTTGCGAGCTTAAAAACCTCAACTCTTTCCGCTTCATTGAACAAGCGATCAATGTAGAAATTGAACGTCAAATGGAAATCCTAGAATGGGATGGCACCATCGACCAAGAAACACGTTTATTCGACCCTGTGAAGATGGAAACTCGTTCAATGCGTTCGAAAGAAGAAGCGAACGATTACCGCTACTTCCCAGATCCTGACTTGTTGCCTGTCATTATTGCAGATGCGCAAATTGAAGCGGCACGTGCTGCCCTTCCTGAGCTTCCTGCTGCACGCCGTGCGCGCTTTGTGGCTGACTTTGGTGTGACTGAGTACGATGCTCACGTTCTTACGCTTACTCGCGAAATGTCAGAGTTTTATGAAGACGTGGTAAAAGCTGCTGGTGGCGCTGCGCAAGGTAAAGTGGCTGCAAACTGGGTGATGGGCGAATTCTCAGGTGCTTTAAACAAAGCGGGCTTCGAGCTTCATGATTCTCCTGTATCTGCGGAAAAACTTGGCGGTATGATTGCACGTATTGTGGACAACACAATTAACGGTAAGATTGCGAAGCAAGTGTTCGGCTTTATGTGGGAAGAAGGCAAAACTGCGGACGAGATTATTGTGGAAAAAGGCTTGAAACAGGAAACTGATACAGGCGCGATTGAAGCGATTATTAAAGATGTGCTTGCTGCTAACGAGAAGATGGTTGAAGAGTATAAATCTGGTAAAGAGAAAGCCTTTAACGGTCTTGTTGGTCAAGTGATGAAAGCAGCGAAAGGTAAAGCTAACCCTGCTCAAGTCAATGAATTGATGAAGAAATTGATTGGTTGATCTGATTTTTCTTTAAAAGAAAACCCGCTTTAGAGCGGGTTTTTTAAACCTATAATGAAGCTCTTTTTTGCTCAGGAAATAAAGAATTAATTTCTTCAATTTCTTTCGGCTTTGTAATCGCATAATCAACAATCAAATTTATATATGCAAAAATAGCGGGATTAATGTCGTCTAAGACTTCATCACAAATAACTCCTGAATGCACATTTGCATTACCAATCAATCTGATATTATCAGCGGCTTTCGCAACTCTTGATGGAATAATATTTTCTTTTGCCAACTCCTCAATTGATTCTTTAATATTTTTCTTTTTTACACCTAAATGACCACATAGTTTTTCCAATGCTAAACGTATTAAAGCCGCAGCAGAACGTGGTGACAATTCAAAGATCAAAGCCGCTTCTTTATATAATACCTTTACATCATTTGGCATATCAGGTGAATAATCAGGAATATCTTGATTGCTTATTTCTTGTATTGGAAATAATCTCACTAAGTCGGAGTCCTGACTAGGTCTTGGAATAAGACTAAGAAAATTGCTTCCAACTTTTTGATTATACCAAATATTATTTTGACTACATGATGCACAGTTTGCTTGATGAACTCTAGTTGGAATATTGTGTTCTAAACCATTTTCATCATATGAAATAAAAAATAAATTTTCCCACTTCATATGTGAAAAAGCCCCACAATGAGGACATTTGAAACTATTTTGATCAAGAATAGTTTTAGATTGTTCTGGTATTTTCATAACTTATACTAACATTAGTTTTTCTTTATTTAACAAGTTTACATACAAATCTGTAAGTTTTAAAACTATTATTACTTTGAAAAATTTAAAGAAATTTTTGTTTAAATAATTACCACTAAATACATAAACGCCTACTAAATATTTTCCATCGTCAAACTCAAAGACTTAGGACTTATCCCCCCTCATTCCCGCCTTCTCCCAATGGGAGAAGGAGCATCCATTACTAATTTAATACCGTTATAGGTTATGCAATAGAAATTCCCTCACTTTTAAAACATAGGTATCTACACATTTTTTATAAATTGAATGCGATCTGAGCAATCGCATTCAGCTCATCAGACGAATACTCTGACAACAACTGAAGAGTGTTCAATAGTATTGAAAGCCCTGCCAGTATG
>NZ_VPCH01000058.1:0-19808 GCF_013418285.1 Acinetobacter sp. YH12152 | reverse complement strand
TCGCAAGAGATGCGATGGATGTCTGATTATTTGTAGTCATAAATTTAAGTCCCCACTTGTTTCTAAGTGGGGACTAAATTAAGGCTTATAGGATGAATTCAGAAGGTGTGTTCAGCGGACGCTTACAATCAATCGAATTAACCATTCGTTCAAAACTATATTTCCATTTGTCAAAAGCTAAATAAAGTTTTAGAGTAAATGAGTAGATAAAGACTCTTAAGCTTTCAATCACAACAGTTTTATGATATCTCGTCGATTTATTGCTGCCTAAAAATTTTTTACAATAAGAGAAAAACTGTTGTCACATTGTCACTTTAAAATGAATTAACAAAACGGTTAATGTCATGTGCTGTTGAGCGTGTTATCAATTGATAAGGTTATAACTCCCAACTTTAATACATGATTATAATAATGGAGATACTCAATGAGCGACGACGTTAAAAAATGTCCTGTCACCCACCTAACAACTGATGCTGGTGCTCCTGTTGTAGATAATCAGAACAGTATGACGGCAGGTGCACGTGGTCCTTTGCTTGCCCAAGACCTATGGCTTAATGAAAAACTCGGTAATTTCGTTCGCGAAGTGATTCCAGAGCGTCGTATGCACGCCAAAGGTTCTGGTGCCTTCGGTACGTTTACCGTAACTAACGATATTACCCAATATACTCGTGCTAAAATTTTCTCAGAAGTTGGTAAAAAAACTGAACTTTTTGCTCGTTTCTCTACCGTAGCGGGTGAGCGTGGTGCTGCAGATGCAGAACGCGATATTCGTGGTTTTGCCCTTAAATTCTATACTGAAGAAGGTAACTGGGATTTAGTTGGTAATAACACCCCTGTCTTCTTCCTACGTGATGCTCGTAAATTCCCTGACTTAAACAAAGCAGTAAAACGCGATCCTAAAACCAATAAGCGTAGTGCAACTAATAACTGGGATTTTTGGACTTTACTACCTGAAGCTCTACACCAAGTTACGATTGTGATGTCTGACCGCGGTATTCCAGATGGTTACCGTCATATGCATGGTTTTGGCAGTCATACTTTCAGTTTTATTAATGCCAATAATGAACGCTTCTGGGTTAAATTCCACATGCGCACTCAACAAGGCATTAAAAACTTAACCGATGCTGAAGCTGAAGCGATTATTGCCAAAGACCGTGAAAGCTCACAAACCGATCTGTTCAATGCAATTGAACGCGGCGATTTTCCAAAATGGAAAATGTACGTTCAAATTATGCCTGAACTTGATGCAGAAAAAGTACCTTATCACCCATTTGATTTAACCAAAGTATGGCCTAAAGGCGACTATCCGTTGATTGAAGTGGGTGAATTCGAACTCAACCGTAACCCTGAAAACTATTTCCAAGATGTTGAACAAGCCGCTTTTGCACCAAGTAACTTGGTGCCGGGCATTAGCTTCTCACCTGACCGTATGCTGCAAGCGCGTTTATTCAACTATGCTGATGCTGCACGTTATCGCGTGGGTGTAAACCATTACCAAATTCCTGTAAATGCACCACGTTGCCCTGTTCACTCGAACCGTCGTGATGGTCAAGGCCGTATGGATGGTAACTATGGTGCAACACCGCATTATGAACCAAACAGCTTCAGCCAATGGCAAGAGCAACCACAATACAAAGAACCACCATTGAAAATTACTGGTGATGCTGACTTGTGGGATTATCGTGAAGATGACAGCGACTATTTCAGTCAACCACGTGCATTATTCAACTTAATGAATGATGAACAAAAACAAGCATTGTTTAATAACACTGCTGGCGCAATGGGCGATGCACTCGACTTCATCAAATATCGTCATATCCGTAACTGTTACGCATGTGATCCAGCTTATGGTGAAGGTGTTGCAAAAGCATTAGGCTTAACTGTAGCGGATGCGCAAGCTGCTCGTGCAACTGATCCAGCTCAAGGTAATCCAGGCTTGCTTTAAGTTTTATCTTTGAATAAAAAAACCACCTTTTAAGGTGGTTTTTTCTTGGCATTAAATATTCCAATTACCTTCTATTAATCCTTAAACAATCAATTTTTTGCCTTCATGCATGGTTAAAAATGGATTCATTAACTTTGATGTTTTTCGCATTGCATGATGTAAGTCATGTTCAGGTTGGTCTCTAGCTTCATCGGTCAACTGAAAAGTCCGATAATGCATTGCCAATGAACATTTTGACTGTAAATCTTTATGCGCCTGAAAAGCTTCTTCGGGATTCATGTGCAAATATTTCATTAAACGACGTGGCTCATAAGCTCCAATCGGTAATAACGCTACTCGGGGTGCACCTAAGCGTGTATGGATTTGTTTGAAATGTGCGGCATAGCCCGTATCTCCAGCAAAGAAGAAATGTCCTGTACTATGCACGATGGAAAAACCTCCCCATAAGGCATGATTTTGATCTCGCCAACCACGACCTGAACCATGCTGTGCAGGCGTATAAACGATACGCAAATCTTCAAACATTTCCGATTGCCACCAATCAAGTTCAATGACATTGAAATGTGTGGGTAAATAATAAGCATTGCCTAAACCAGTATAAATCGGCATAGCAAATTGTTCATGTAACCAATTCAAGGTTGCTAAATCCATATGATCATAATGATTATGGCTCAGTAAAACCCCATGAATTGTAGGTAATTCTTCTAAGGCAATGCCTGCAGGACAAGCACGTCGTGGTCCAGTCCCTTGACGTGGGCCTGCATACTCCGCCCATACAGGATCGGTCAAAAAATTATATGGCCCAATTTGAATTAGCACCGTAGCATGCCCAACAAACCATACCAACCAATCGTCCATTTTAGCCAAAGGTCGATTTTGCGGAATGCTGCGCGAAGATGCAAAAAACTGTTGGTATTCTTGCTCACGATCTACTTTCCACGTGTCGCTTTTACGCGTCATGATCCATTTCAGCATATCTTTACGCGTAAATGCATCGGGATTTCGAAGGGTATTAAAGAATTTTTCCCCATTAAAATGGTCAGTTGCCAGATAATCAAATACAGGCTTCGTCCACGTATGTTTCATACAGCGTTCAGTACTGATTTGAAATTGTGCTGATTGAGTTTTTTGATTCATGTGTATTTAAAATTCATTCACTGTGCTGACAAACCATGCAAAGTATTTAACCTCGCAGACCTACTGATCAAGACGACCTTTCATGCGCTCAAGCCAAACCTTCCGAGATTGAGGCTTGACAAAGAGTGCCACAATTTCAGGATGAAGCTGTTTAATTTGTGCTTCAATTCTGTTGACACAAGCTTCGATATCATCTGACGTTAAATTATCTTTAAATTCAAGACTCAAAGATGCCAAAACTTGATGTGCCCCCATCTGCTCTGTTAACACCCCATTGGCAGAATGCACCGCAGGATCTTGCTCTGCCACCATCAAGACATTATGCCTCAACTGCGGGTCTGCGGTTTCCCCCATAAGCAATCCTTTAGTCTCACGTGCAAGTAAGATCGCTGAAACAGCGAGCACCACACCAATTAAAATCGACGCCAGTCCATCGAGCATTGGCATATTCAGCGCATGCGATAAATAGATCCCAATCAGGGCAATAAACAGACCAATCAGCGCTGCTGAATCTTCAAATAACACGGTAAATGTCGTCGGATCTTTACTGCGTCGAAATGCTTCAAAATAGCCCTGTTTCCCTTTGATTTTACGAAATGCTTTCAATGCCACAAACCAAGAGGTCCCTTCACACAAAATCGCAATACCTAACACGATATAGTTAATCATCGGATTTTGCATTTCTTCGGGGTGATAAATATGACTAATCCCTTGATAGATCGACACAATCGCACCTAAAGCAAAGACCATCAACGCCACAATAAACGCCCAAAAATACAGCTCTCGCCCATAGCCAAACGGATGGCGTGCATTTGCTGGCTGCTGCGATTTTTTCATACCGTAGAGCAGTAAGATTTCATTTAAAGTATCAACCACAGAGTGAATAGCTTCACTCAACATGGCCGAACTATTCGTGATATAGGCAGCGACAAACTTCACCAGTGCAATCGCTAAATTGCCGAAGAGCGCTGCATATACCACGATTTTGTTAGATTCAGACATTTAAAATTGTCCTAAATTTATTTTTATCAAACAGATCTATTTGATTTTATAGCTCATTCCATAGTACTCAAACTGACTGTAGCTGTTGTTTGTTATTTTGTTGTTTTTACACCAACTGTCGATTGTTTCGACAATGCCATCATGTTCAATGTGAAACACGCTCTTTAGCGCAAAGGTATAGAAAAAAAAGGAAGCCGCAGCTTCCTTATAATTCTGTAGATGTACACGGTTCAACGTACTTTATTAAAATATTGCTCGCGCCACTCTTTCCAAAAGTACATCACAATACCAAACATCACGACCACGATTCCAACAAAGGCATTGGAGCTAATATATTCACTGTTCAACGTCGCTCCCAAAACCAATGCTATGACAGGTGTCATCACATTACTGAGTGACACCGTTGATGCCGCCAAACGTTTGATCAGCCAGAAGTAACACAGCATTGCCACAATAGATGACATGATCATGGTAAAGACAAAACCTATCATGGCACGGCCACTTGGCAATTCGGTTGGAAAATGCTGCCAGATAAAAGGAATAATGAGCATCGATCCTAAAGCAGAAACAATCAGGGAACCGGTTGCCTGTGACATCGGCTTTAACGGTGCATTAATCTGCTTCACCCAAAAAATCGAACTGATATACGACACCATGCTGATTAGCATCAGTACAACGCCAATTGGATTGACTTTACTATCTGCAGAATCTGCAAAGACAAAAGTTAAACCACCCACTGCAACCGCCATGCCCAACCACTGCAAAGCGACCAATTTATGTGTTTTTAAAATTACATGGCCAATCAAACCGGCAATTAAGGGTGAAAAACCAAAAATCAGTGCCATTAAACCAGAGGTGAGATAATTGGCTGCCAGATAAATAAATAACTGTGCGCCAATCAAATTCAAACTCCCTGCCACATAACTTTTTAATGAGGTTTCATCAAACGGCAAAGGATCACGCATCAATTTCAACAGAAACAGCGCAATAATAGATGCGCCGAAGTAACGGATAATCAACACCCACATCGGATGTATTTCCTGCACACTCCACACAATCGCGAGCGGCGTCGTCGCCCAAATCAGTACCAAAAGAGCATATATACTTGCCGTCAGCGGCAGTGAAGATTTCATTTCATTCTCAAATTTGATTGTTCTAACGACTTAACCTGAAACCCACTATTCAGATCTGGAACTACTCGTAAGACCATTAACTAATAAAGTTTAAGACCAATTATTGTTCTCCCCTTTATCAACTAAATTGGAGGCGGTATGAATGCCACCCGATCGTTTGGGGTATAAGGACTTCTCCTCAAACGATCAATAATCTCCCCTAGCCCCTCTTTAAAAAAGAGAGGGAACCATCCAAACGAAATCCATTCTTCACAAAGACTACTCCCTCCTTTGAAAAAGGAGGGCTGGGAGGATTAAAACCGTTGAATAGATCTATATAAGCTAAAACTGTATACATGGACTACAAAAATAGCTTTATAAGTGCGATGCTAAAACTAAAGACATAAAAAAACAGACCTACGTTACCGTAAGTCTGCTCCTCTTAGACATTCAGCTTACTTTACAAGTTTACGTAAATCTTGGCTTAAATCTAAATATTTATCCGCTTCAAACGCCGCATTCTTGCTAATCAATTTTTTCAAATGACGCATCTCTTTTGCAGCATTCACCGTAATACCACCAACAATGACACCGTCAGTTACACCAAACAATACAAATGAAGACTCAGCCGCCAATTCAGGTTTAATTTCACCACGAACGATCCATTCGCTTGCAGCCATATCACCTACAAATTGATAGTTGATATTCAATTGATCTGTCCAGAACCACGCTGGATTTGGGGTTGGATGTTCTACATCCATTACATGACGAGCAAAGATACCTGCTTGCAAGTTCGCATTTTCCCAAGTTTCGACACGACGGTGGTTACCACAGTCACGAAGCTGAGTCGCAACGTCACCCGCTGCATAAATATCTGGATGCGAAGTTTGGCAGTTATTATTCACTTTAATGGCAAAATCAACGTCTAAACCTGCATCAACCGCAAGTTGAGCATTTGGCACAATGCCAATACCATAGATCACTGCATCGGCACGAAGTTCTTCACCGCCTTCAAGCGTGATCACTACTTCTTCGCCATCAAGCTTACAGTCAGCAATAGAAGTCGAAAGACGAACATCTACACCTGCAAGACGTTGCTGTGCCAATAAGAATTCACTTAAAACACGTGGAGATGAACGACCCATGACCATCGGACCCATTTCAATCACGGTCACGATACAGTCTTTAGAACGTGCTGAAGATGCAAGCTCAAGACCAATCACACCACCGCCGATCAATACAATACGGCGACCCGCTTGTAATACAGGCACCAATGCTTGTGAATCTTCAAGGTTACGTAAGGTATAAACGTGTTTACCCAAAGCATCGAAATTCGGTAAACGGCGTGCTGCACCACCGGTTGCTAGAAGCAACTTGTCAAATGCAACAATTTCGCCATTTTTCAGTTCAACTGTTTTCGCATCGCTATGGATTTTCACAACGCCATTGCCACGAATATGTTCAACACCGAGTTCTGCCAATTTTTCTTCTGACAGAATTTCGATTTTGGTCTCTTCAGGTTTTAGAATTACGTCTTTAGACAAAGGCGGACGTTCATAAGGAAGATGTGTTTCATCACCCACCAAAATGATTTTGCCTTCATACTTGTTCGCACGGAGTTCTAAAATGGCGCTAGCACCAGCTTGACCAGCTCCAACAATAACGATGGTTTCGATACCATTTTGGCTCATGGGTTTGTTCCTTATTTCAATTCTGCAGATACGATGCCGAAGCCCGCAATCCACTCACTAATATCTTCGTAGCAATGTGTTGTCATGTCGTATTCGCCCACTTCATGTAGTGCAGCAAAAGCAGCCATCCAAGAACGAACTTCTTGACCGCCACGACCGCCTTCAACACGAATTTCAGCTTCAGTCATCGCTTCAATGGCAGCAAAGTCAGCTTTGGCGAAAGTATCAAGCAATGCACGATCCCATTCTGGGTTTAAAGGCACTGCGACAGAAGTATCACCCGCTGCGAGTTTTTGACCGACAGCAATGATTTTGCCTTGACGTGTATTACGTGCCTCTTCAGTTGGATTACGACCTGCAATCAGGAACTCTTCCACTTCTGGTGGAACTGAACCCATTTGCGGCGTTGGTGGATCATGAGACAAACCACCTGTACCCAAAACAAGTACACGTTCATTCTCTAAGTTCAATGATTTAATGAACTGACCGACTGCACGACCCAAAGCGACTGTACGCTTGGTTGTTGGCATCGGTGCAGCTGCACCATTGATAAAAATTGGAATCGTTGGATAACGATCAAGCTTGCCACCACAAAGGAAATGTAATGGTTGAGTCACACCGTGGTCTGCCTGCATACGATAAGAGTATGCAACATCGACACCTTCATCCAATACGCGACGAACCAGACTGATTGCTGTTTCTTCAGGCACATTGATGTGGTCATTGTCTTTACCATAATCCCAATCACCTGCTGCTTTGGCACGAATACCGACGCAGAAAGATGGCATGAGGTCATAGAAGAAACCATTGAAATGGTCTGGACCAAAAGTAATGATCAATGTTGGATTATAGTCTTCAACTTCTTTCGCAAGTTTGGCAAAAGTTTCGCGAACTTTTTCCTCTTTGTATTTCTCTTGCGGAGAAGCGAATTCCATTAGGGGACTGTGCGATGCACAAATAAGTTTAACGGCCATGGGTGACTCCTAAACGGAAGGCAGCCAAGACGGCTGCCGAGTAAGTCCTTTACGTATTTGGCGAATTAAATCTCGTCAAAGAAGCCAGCACGTGGTTGACGTAAACCACGGATACCCAGACCACATTCAGCATTAATTAAAACACCAGTTAATGGGCGGTTGTTTTGACGAGAAGCCAATAACACGTATGAACCAGTCATATCTTCAGGTTCGGGTAAGAAATTGAGCGGCATGCCGCGTGCAATCTTCTCAGGATCACGTGCATCGAGTAGACCGAGGTTTTCTTGGCCTAAAGAAGCAGCACCTTTGATGTTTACATTCATACCCGACGGAGCAACAGCGTTCACTCGTACTTTAGGCGCAAGCTCATAGGCTAATTCTTTCATAATCCCAACGCCAGCATGCTTAGACGCTGTGTATACAGGGCCTCCGCCTGCCGAATACAGTGCTGAGTTAGACAGAGTAAATATGATAGAACCTTCTGAAGCTATCAATGCATCAAGTGCAGCTTTGGCACCTAAGATGAGAGATTTGGTGTTAATACCCATAATCTCATCAAAAGCTTTCTCCAGCTGTTCACCCGATGTATTGACGATATCTGCGTAATGATCCCAGATACCTGCGTTTCCGACGAAACAGTCAAGTTTGCCATAATGTTCTACAGTTGCTTGAACTGCACGAACATTATCCTCATAGCTGGCTACATCTCCTGCGATCGCAAGCACGCGGTCACCAAAATGTTCTTTCAATGCATCAACTTTCGATTGAGAACGTTGAAGAACAGCAACTTGTGCACCTTCTTCTAAGAAACGTTCAACCAATGCCCAGCCTAAGCCTGAACCACCACCGGTAATAAGTGCAACTTCGCCTTGTAGCCAACCCATGATTACTCTCCTGCCATCTCTACGTATAAAGCACCATCTTCAACAATCACAGGGAATGTCTTGATAGGATCTGTTGCTGGTAAGCATAATGCTTGACCAGTTTTCAAACAGAATCGAGCCGAATGAAGTGGACATTCAACAGTGCCATCATCTTCAAGGTAACCTTCAGACATTGAAGCATTACCATGTGAACAACGGTCGTTCATCGCGAAAAATTCGCCATTGTTGTTGAATACTGCAAGCGCATCGATACCGTTAACGCCGCAATCTACTTTCAATGCTTCGCCTTCGTCTAATTCGTCAACTTGGCAAACAAAAATCTTATTCATTAGAAGAACACGCTCAGGTTATGTGAGTTGTAAGTCACCTGATCAAGGGTAATCTTACGGTTGAAGATTTCGAAACCTTGCTCAGTGTCGACTTTGCGGATCTTGTCGTGACGCTTACCACAGTAGATTGTTACATCTTTCTCTTTCTGGGTACGGTACAACAAGTACGTTACGTAAACGTCGTATTCGCCTTCAACTTCAGTCGCTTCAACAATCACATTTGAAACCATGTGTGTTGTACGTGAAGGAGGTTCTTCGGCCCATGCCATACCTGTCTCAAGACGGGCAACACGGCGTTCCAACAAATCTTTAGTATCGTTAAATACCCAAGTTGTTGGCGGCTCAATCGAACGACGACGGTCACGTGTTTGCGCGTTTGGTGTTGTGCGTAACGTATAAGAAATATCTTCCGCTAATACAGCTAACCAATCGCGGAACTTCCAATCGTCAAGCAATTTTGCTTCACGATAAAGAAACTGACTAATTTGGTGATGAAGTTCTAAACTGATTTGACTCATTTCATAAGCTCCTTCTCATATTCGTCAGCCGCAGCTTCAACGTCTTCCCATTTTTCATGAATCAATAAATCTGCCCAACGGCGGTACATACCACGTGCTGCAGTCTCAGAGAAAATATAGTTAGTGATACCAGGGATACCATCTTCACGTACTTTCTCGTTACCTTTACCCATTTCCATAATTAATTTGTTTTGACGGGCTTTATAACCACGTAAAACTTTTTGAATTTCAATCCAGTTCTCAGAGTCATCTTGCTCAAGGAAACCAGCAGGACCGAATGCGCGAGTCGCAGAACGCTCAAATGCTTCTTTCACTTCTTGAGATGCTTCAGCGTCTGCAATACAGAATGCCCATACTTCAGTTTTGTTTGGACCACGTGGGTGCCATACACGAAGTGTTGCTGTACCGTTCAACCAAGACAATGTTGGGAACATGGTGTTGTGACCAGCAAGACGTAAAGCACGTACTTCGCCTAAACGCTCTTTAACTTCATCAAATGTTTCACGGAAGTAGTTTGCAACTTCACCATCTACCCAAACGTTTGCATCTGGTTTTTCTGTGAAGAAGAAGCCTGAACCGTGACCACGTGAACCGTATTGGATCGCATCTTTCGCAGTTTCCCAAACAGGACGAGCTGTTTGTGCAGCACCTAATTTCTTAGATGATTCGTCATCTGGTTTCGCGCCAAGTACTTGGATCGCAGATGCGTGAGAGAACAATGCATGGTATTGGTCAGATGCAAACTGTTCAGCTGCAAATTTCCAGTTACACTCGATTTCCCACTTGTGTACACCACCGATAATTTCTGTACCACCTGGACGACGGTCAAGAACACCATCTAAGTACCAAGCGATATCGCCCATGTATTCTTCTAGGTCAGGTGTTGTTTCATCCCAACAAGCGAATACTAAGCCTTTGTATGATTTAACACGGTTAACTTCAACAAGACCCCATTTCTCTTTACAAGCACCGTGCGGGAACGCGCGGTCTTCAAGTGGAATATCTTTTAAAGAACCGTCAATGCCGTAAGACCAGCCGTGGTACGGGCAAGTAAATGCACGTGTATTACCACAGTCCGCGAAGCTCACACGCATAGAGCGGTGACGACATTGGTTTAAGAATGCTTTGATTGAGCCATCTTTTTGACGTGCCACGATGATTGGATCTTCACCCATATAGGTATTGAAGAAATCGCCGGCTTTAGGAATTTGGCTCTCATGGCATAGGAATAACCATGTACGACCGAACACACGTTCTAATTCAAGTTCGTAGATGTCTGGATCTGTATAGATAGATGGCGTGATACGTCCATTTTGTGCATCGACCAAAGCATCGATTTCGCGCACATCAATTTTTCCACTCATGAAAAGCTCTCCTGTGACCAGTAAGGCACAAAGTAATAGACTCAACTTTTCAACGATGATGGATTTTAGACCGATTTTCGGGAAATATTTATTTTGTTTTAATTAAGAGATTTTATGGATTATTACGGTAGATTTTTTTTATGGCATTTTTTTTAAATTGCCGAGAACACCATTTATTTCGTGAATGGTAAAATAATCCTCACGCAATAGTTGTTTATAGATTATACTGAACGGACTTCTAAGTAAGACATTTTTTGGATTACTCCACGGGTTGATTATATGGAATTACGACACTTACGCTACTTTATTACTGTCGCTGAAGAACTCAATTTCAGTAAAGCTGCGTTAAAACTTTATACTGCTCAACCTTCTTTAAGCCAACAAATTAAAGATCTTGAAGAAGATGTCGGCGTAAAACTGTTGCACCGTACTAAACGTAAAGTTGAGCTCACAGAAGAAGGTGCCGTATTTCTAGAACAAGCACGTTTAACCTTGGCACAAGCAGACAAAGCTGTGGCTATGGCACGTCAGGTTTCACAAGCCAAACAGCAGATGCTGCGCATTGGTTTTGTCCCTGTTGCAGAGATGAAAATCTTCCCTTATGTGCTGCCAAATTTACGTGTTCAGAACCCAGAACTCAAGATTGAATTACTCAGTTTAAATAACCGCGATCAGATGAAATTGCTGCAAAAAGGTGAACTGGATATCACTTTTACCCGCAATAACTTCCACAGCGACGAAATTGAAAGTCAGTTTGTACTGCGTGAACCGCTGATCTTTATTTTACCCAAAGATCACCCTTTAGCGAAGTACGAGCGCATTCCAGTTAAAGCATTGAATGGGATTGATTTTATCATTCCTGCACGTGAACAATCTGGCACGTTGCATGAAGCCATTTTGGACTTTGCTTCGACCCATGATATTCAATTTAATATCGTGCAAAAAGCCGACAATATCCTGTTTAACATTAACTCCATCGGCATGGGCTTAGGCTGCACGATCCTACCGGGATACATCGCGCCATTGACCATGAACAATACGGTGATTCGTCCTTTAGATGTCGAATTACCGTATCTACACTTGTATGTAAGTTACCGAAAAACGGCGAGTTCTGTGGCTGTAGATAAATTCCTTGAACTGCTAACCAAAGTTTTTTATCTCGATATTAATCGCGAACAGCGTTAATTTTCGCCAAGTCATCATTTATAGATATAGCACCATTATTTTTAAAATGAATAATGGTGCTTTTTTTATGGCTAAAAAGTCGCTTTTTTAATCGTTTAAATGTTTTAATCGACGCATTTTATCTATCATGCATATCGACTTGATGGAAAATAACTTATAAATTTTAGTTTAGACATTGATAAAAATTGCTAAAAATTGCCGATTTACAACTTAAGTCTAATAAATAATTCCCCTTCCCCAACCATTCAGATAAGCTTATTTTATGCCTTTTTACTGATTTAGACCGTACACTGTCGACCCATTAATGAGAATAATACTCATTTAAAGTATTTCTTTCAAAAGATTTATATAAAAAAAAGGATGGCAAAACCATCCTTTTTTTGAATTTCATGTCAGTGACAAGAAATTACACACCACGCGCTTTTAAATAATCTTTAATCACGGTGTTGAATTCTTCTGCTTTTTCAACTTGTGACCAGTGACCACATTGGCTAAAGATATGCGCATCCGCATTTGGAACTGTGTTCAAAATATCCCACGTACGAGATACTGGAATCACCACGTCTTGAACACCGTGAATCAACAATACTGGCACAGTAATGTCTTTCATTTTTTCAAAGTCGAGTGGGAATTCGAAACGGTCACGGTCGCGTGCGCCAACAACATCCATCAAACGATTTGATGCATAGTCATTTGCAGCAGAAGCGAAACGTACTTTTACCAATTCGTCTGTGATCAAGTCTTTGTTTACAACAAACATAGACAAGGTTTTCTTGATGCCTTCTTCGGTTAATACAGGGTTTGCATGTGCTTTAAGTGCTGCAGTTTGTTTAGCACCGCCTGTACCCATAGACACGATACCCAATACACGTTCTGGATAGTCCAAAGCCATTTGGAATGCTAACCAGCCACCGAGTGAGTTACCCACTAACCAAGTTTTTTCAATACCTAGGGCATCTAACGTACGTACAGCGTGATCAACCCAAGCACGGATACCATAAGCAGTATTCGGTGCAACAACAGTTTGACCATAGCCAATCGTATCGATAGCGATACAACGAGCTTGTTCACCAATTTGTGGAAGGTTTAACCACCAGTTTGCCGCAGCAGATACACCTGTACCTGAACCGTGTAAAAATAGAATTGGTGTGCCTTCACCCACTTCGTGGTAATGCGTTAATTCGCCTTCAGCAGTTTCAATCCATTTATCTTCTAAACCAAAGAATGAATCAGTTGTATAGTCAGGAATCTGAACAGTGCTCATACATGCTCCTCGTATTGCGTAGAGCTTATGTTTCAATCCATAACGGATTTAAACACAAGGGGGACTCTTTTGGATTTTGTGGTTTTTACAGTCTCATATTACCTGTTCAGCCACTGCTAACTGATACATATTTACGATCATAAACAACAAATAGACTATAATTTAAGTTATTGTTTTTAAATACATAACTCAAAAATATATCCATAAAATCTTTGAGGTATTTCTTTTTTAAATAAACCAGCGAATAAAAAGGGAAGCAATGAATCCACTTCCCTCTTTTTTATCCTGAGAAATTAGAACTTATAGGTATAAGTTGTTGCCACACGGTATTCTTGCAAGTCAGACTTGTAGTCGAAGTTTGCATCGATATACATGGCTTGTACACCTAAACCCTTTAACTGACCTTCAGGTACCGTGTAATTAACAATCAAATTAAGCTCATCTGAGTCTTGGTTTTTCACACCTTTCACCTCAGCATCCCAACCAGTGAAATACACCGCAGTTGCATTCAAGCCTTTCACACCCAATCCTGAGAAATCATAGTTGTAATTTACACCTACAGATTTTTCATCTTTTTGAGTGAAGGTTGCTACACCCCAGTTCGACAAATAAGCACCTGGAACCCAACCACCCAATGTTGGGAATGCACTATCCCCCATCATTTGCTGGTAGTTCAACCCAACAGTGTGCGCGCCATAATTCACTTTTGCACTAGCAGATAATGCTTGGTTATCTAAATGACCATATAAGCTGCTACCTGAATCTGCTGTATCGAAGTAACGTACATGGCTATCTAATTTAGCATTTTCACCCAATTTGGTTTTGTATGCCGCACCTACATAATGCTGCTGATAAATATCTTTTACATCACCAAACCAATAACCTGCTGAAAGTTCAGGGGTAAATTGATGATCCACACCTGCGATAATCATGCCGTCAGATTCAAGACCTTGATCTGCATGACCACCTGGTTGACCTAAAGTAAATAATGTCAAATCACGGAATTGGTTGTCATAACGGTTGTTAATGCCGTTCACATAAGCCAAAGTCAATTTGGTATCTTTTAAATCTTTTGACTCTAACCAAGCACCACTGAAGGTGGTCACTAACTGACGAGTTGGATCATAGGTCAAAACTGGTGAAATCGGCAATAATTCACCTACGCGAAGTTCTGTTTTAGATACCTTCGCTTTTAGGGTTGCACCCACCTTACCGAATTCATCCTTAGATTTTTTACCATCATGCGGCAAGATCCAGTCTGGGTTTTTATCACGAGCATTCAATTTAAATGCGTGCTGTACCAAAAGGTCTGCACCAACTTGGATTCCACCTCCAATATCGTGATAACCCGATTTCGCATCTAAAGTAATGCCTTGTGACCACGAACCCCAGTTACCCGCCGGATTTTCTTTAATTTGACGGTCTAAGTAGAAGTTTTTAAATTTCAATTGTACTTGGCTGTCGTCAACAAAGTCCGCATAAGTTGCAGATGTTCCTAATGTTGCTGTCGCAGCAAGAATTGCTATCCATAAATTTTGACGACGCATGGCTTATTCCTAGTGATCAAATTAAGCTATGACATCATCATGCTCAACAATACCTTGGAAAAAAATCCGACTACAGTATTAAGGTTTATCAGGCTTTTGTACGACTTGAACTTAGGATGCGATTTCTGCTTATTTTCCTTAGAGATTAAAACAATAACTCTTTTTTATTATTTAGAACGACTGATTAAATTAACCCCATGTTTTATTAACGTAAAATAGAAAGTTTTTTATTTTTCGCAATTACATACGCTGTATTAATTGCTTTTAAGTTTAATCAAAGTTTTTTGCTGAGATTTATCCTTATTTTAGTTATAAAATTTAGATATAACATGATATTTAATTTATATAATCATCAACAACTTAAAGTTAAATTTCACCACCATGACTGCTCGAAATCGACCATTGGTTCGCAGAACTTTTCTTATTTCAATCCGCTTTCCATGCCTCAAGCCCATCTCAAACCAAAACAGCCACTTCAGACATAAAAAAAGCGCCCATTTCGGGCGCTTTTTTTTAAAGCAAATTAAGCATTTGCCTCTTTCGCTTTAGACATCGTCAACGCTAGGTCTTCGATCATATCTTCCTGACCACCAACCGTACCACGACGACCAAGCTCAAGAAGAATTTCACGCGCAGACACGCCATATTTCGCTTCAGCACGTTTTGCGAACAATAGGAATGAGGAATACACACCTGCATAACCTAAAGTTGCTGCATCACGGTCAGCACGGATCGGGTTGTGCATCATTGGAATAACAAGGTCTTCAGCAATGTCTTGTACTTTAAACAAGTCAACGCCAGTTTCCATTTGCATACGGTTCGCAACAGCCACGAATAACTCAAGTGGTGTGTTACCTGCACCCGCACCTAGACCTGCAGATGCAAGATCGACACGAATCGCACCCGCTTCAACAGCAGCAACCGTATTTGCCACGCCCATACCTAAGTTGTGGTGACCATGGAAACCGAGCTCAATCTCTGAACCCAAGTTTGCACGTAAGATACCCACGCGGTCAGTCACGTCTTGAGGCAACATATAACCAGCAGAGTCAGTCACATAAATACAGTTTGCACCGTATGACACCATTTTGCTGGCTTCTTCCAAAAGTTTTTCAGGAGTTGCCATGTGCGCCATCATCAAGAAGCCCACAGTGTCCATGCCAAGTTTACGTGCAGCAGTAATGTGCTGTTCAGAAACGTCAGCTTCAGTTGAGTGCGTTGCAACACGAATGGTTGCTACACCAACATCATGTGCCATTTTCAAATGGTCAACCGTACCAATACCAGGAAGTAAAAGTGCAGATACTTTCGCCTGTTTCAGGTTTGGAATCACCGCTTTTAGGTATTCTTCATCGGTTGCTGCTGCAAAACCATAGTTCACAGAGTTACCGCCTAAGCCGTCACCATGCGTAACTTCGATTAAAGGTACACCTGCATCATCCAAAGCAGTTGCAATGGCAACCATTTGTTCAGGTGTAGTTTGATGGCGCATAGGATGCATACCATCACGTAAAGTCATATCATTAATAATAATCTTAGACATTTTGGTATTCCTTAAGCTTCAGCAGTGTTTAATACGCGTTCTGCAAACATTTCTGCAGTACGTGCAGCTGCCGCAGTCATAATGTCGAGGTTACCTGCATATTTAGGAAGATAATCACCTAAACCTTCAACTTCTAAGAAGATTGAAACACGGTTACCGTCAAATACAGGACCATTTACAAGTTTGTAACCTGGTACATATTTTTGAACTTCAAGAATCATCGCATGTACAGATTCAGTGATTGCTGCTTGATCTGGTTCACCTTCAACCAGACAGTGCACAGTATCACGCATCATCAGTGGTGGCTCAGCAGGGTTAATGATGATGATCGCTTTACCTTGTTTCGCACCGCCCACTTTTTCAATAGCGCCAGCAGTCGTACGAGTAAATTCATCAATGTTTTTACGTGTACCTGGACCCACAGATTTTGTTGAAACTGTTGCAATGATTTCGCCGTATTCAACAGGCTGAACTCGTGAAATCGCAGCAACCATAGGAATCGTTGCCTGACCACCACATGTCACCATGTTGACGTTCGGAACTTCACCTGCGTCCAATAACGCTTCTAAGTTTACTGGTGGTACGCAGAATGGACCGATTGCAGCAGGTGTTAAGTCAATCATTAACACGCCAAGTTCATTTAATTTGCGGCTGTTTTCAGCATGAACATAGGCAGAAGTTGCATCAAATGCGATTTTAATGTCGTCTTCAATTACGTGTGCAAGTAAACCATCTACGCCTTCAGCAGTGGTTTTTAAACCCATTTTAGCAGCGCGAGCCAAACCTTCAGACGTCGGGTCAATACCAACCATCCATACTGGTTCTAAAAATTCGCTGCGTTGAAGTTTGTAAAGCAAGTCAGTACCAATGTTCCCTGGACCGATCAATGCACATTTAATCTTTTTCATGAATGTGTACTCTTAAAAATTCCGTAAAACCCAAGCTTATTTCGCTGCAAATGCTGCAGTCACAGAACCAAAGCCTTCAATTTCAACTTTGAATTCATCACCAGGATTTGCCACAACCATTGGGCCTAAAGCACCGGTCAATACGATGTCACCTGCAAGCAATGGACGACCACGACGAACCATTTCGTCAGCCAACCACACTGCTGCATTTAATGGGTTAGAAAGACACGCTTTACCCACACCTTGTGAAACCACTTCTTCACCACGCGTCATGACCATTTTGCAATTTACAAGGTCAAGATCTGCAAGTTTTACAGGCTTAGAACCCAGTACAAAACCTGCTGAAGATGCGTTATCTGCCACAGTATCAATCAACGAGATTTTCCAGTTTTCGATACGGCTATCGACCACTTCAATTGCAGGCAGTGCATATTCTGTTGCACTAATAATGTCTGCATAGGTGTGTTTTTCTTTGGTCAAATCTTGGTTAATCACCAAAGCAATTTCTGCTTCAACTTTTGGCTGAATCAATAAACCAGCAGGGATTTCTTCACCATCGCCATACGCCATGTCAGCAAACAACATACCGAAGTCAGGTTGATCAACGCCTAACTGCGCTTGTACAACTTTTGATGTTAAGCCAATTTTACGACCTACAAGGCGACGACCTTCTGCCACCGCACGTTTGGTATTCACTTCTTGAACGGCATAAGCAATATCTACATCAGCACTTTCACCACCAAGTTGTGGACGGATCGGTGCAATCGCAGCCTGATTTACTTCCGCATCGCGTAATGCTTGCGCAACTGATTCAACAACAGCAGAATTCGACATCAATGTTTCCTTAAACTGCAAAAATTGGATGCACAACGTGTTTCATCCCGATCACCATCAAAATCAAAGTGATGAAAGTCATGTCAGGATTCGCCTAAAGCATTTCACTTGACATACTACACGTTATGTTTAGATGCATTTAGCATCGAGATTTTAGAAAGTGAATACCAATACTTATTTTATTTATGACTATAGCTATTAGCTATAAATTAATCATTATTTATTATTAATATTCAAAAACTTAAGTCAAAATAATTAAATAAAATTCACTATTTTTTTCGCCCTTAAATCTGAATCTCTACTAAAAAACTTGGCTTATACGACTAAAAGATAAGATTAAAAGATTATTTTAGCGTCAGGCCAACTTTTACGCATAGGTGTTCAATTTCATATGATTTAGTTTAATAAATTGGAAATTTAAAAATAAATCAATAAACAACAATAAGATAAAACCAAAAATTCAAACAAAAAATCTATTCCAGCTTGTGGTAAAAGGCCAAATAGTTGCGCTCAATTTTTTAAGGTAAATTTGCTAGAAGACTGCTTGTTATTGTAGAAAAATCTAGTGTTATTACTTTTTTAAATAATTGAATTTACTCATTTCATCAAGTAGAGCTGGCATTACTATTCATTTGGTAACAAAAAAGGTGAAAACAAATTTCACCCTTTTTACTCGTTTGTATCTAAAACTATACAGCTAGACGTAATTTCACGTGTTCTAGTAGAAATTCAGTCAAATCACCTACGCTATGTGCAATATGTAAGGGTTGAAAATACTGGAGTGTTTCTACAGTATGCACTCCATAGCTCACGCCTACACGTGGCATCTGAATATTGAGGGCCATTTCTAAATCATACGACGTATCACCGACCATAATGGCTTGATCAGGACGCAGGCCCGTTTCCGCCAAAATTTCTGCCAACATCAACGGATCTGGCTTAGATTTGGTTTCACTGGCTGCTCGGGTCGCACAAAATAGCTCATGACTTTGCGTTTGAGCCAAAACACGGTCTAGACCTTTACGGCTTTTCCCCGTTGCAACAGCCAATTGTAGACCGGCATCGCGTAATTCCTGCAACATGTCCGCGACACCATCAAACCACATATCCCCTTTGGAATGGGCCACATAGTGATCGGCATAACTTTGCAAAATGTCGCTGTGTAATTCGGGAACCGTCGGAAATAACCGCTGTGCGACTTCCGGCAGACCTAAACCAATAATACTTTTCGCATCAGCATCGGTCAGCGGCTGTGAATATTGATCTGCTGCAAATTTTAAACTCGCTACAATTTGACCCACAGAATCAAATAAAGTGCCATCCCAATCGAAAATGACTAGTTTTACAGCTGAGTTCATACGTTTTCCTAGATTTGATTCAGTGTTTGGTAATTCAGATTCTGGAGTGCATCAATTTATTTACCTCACCCCGACCCTCTCCTTAAAGGCATAGGTATCTACACAAATCCCAAGTTTTGGGTTAAATTGAAGAGCATGCTCTTCAATTTAATATCTCCCATCTTGATACACGTCTCGTCAGACGATACAACGCCCTCGTAAAGCTTAATATGA